>CANNLB010000594.1 GCA_947505565.1 Acidobacteriota bacterium
ATCCCCCGAGAGATTCACCGCCGTAAACTGCGGATGCGGCCGCAACAACCGCTGCTGCGGTACCGTCCGACCAGACAACACACCCGTCGGAATCAGCCCGAAAAACGGATTCGTCACCGGAGCATCCAGCGCCGCGCCAAGGCTGAAATATTTCGGATCCAATTGGTTCGCCTGCTGCCCGGCACCGAACAGCAACTTCCGGCCCTGGGAACCCGTGTACCCCACCTCCAGCACCATCCCTTTGCTGATCTCGTACTGGAAGTCCGCCGAGAAATTCTGTACATAGCTCAACGGATGATGGGCCGAAAGCGCATTCACCGCATCTCCCGTCTGCGTCAGCAATCCCCGCGTCGAACCAATCGGCTGCGACAGTCCCTGCGGAAACGGATTCGCCAACAGCGCGCCCCGGTTCGGGTTAATCCCATCGCCGCCAATCGTCGAAACCCACGTCGTCGTCGTCGCAAAGCCGTCGCGCGTGCCTCCGCCCGTCTGCGGGTAGAAAATGCCATAACCCCCGCGGAACACGAGCTTATCCGTGATCTTGTACGCCATCCCAAACCGCGGCGCCAGGTTTAATTTGTCGGTCTGCCAAGCCCCCCGATTGTTCGCAGAGTTGAACACCAACCCGCCCTTCAGCGGCAACCCCGTCTGTTGCGCCAACGGGCTCACCACCGTGAAATCGAAATTGTTCTGCCGGTTGTAGCGCTCCGTCCGCGCCTGCTGCAGTTCGTAACGCAAACCCATGTGTACCGTCAACCGCCGATTCACCCGCCACGAATCCTGAATGTAGGCTCCGTGATACATCGCCGTCACCGCCGTCGCCGCCCCAATCGGGCCACTGCCGTTGTCGCCCGTCCCCAACAGGAACGAAGCCAGCGCGTCCCCCGAAGTCGACGAAGTCTGCGCCGCCAACGGACCCGACGTCAACCCCCGCGTAAACCCAAACGCCGGCGTGTTGAAGTCCGTGTTGTTCAACCGCGCAAGCTCCGTAATCCAACCAAACTTCAAGCTGTGCGAACCCAACTCCTTCGTTAAATTCGCCTGCAAATTATGCGTCTCCCGCGGCACGTTCAAGAACCGCCGATTGTTCAAACTCGTGTAGTTCTGGAACGAAAAGCCGGGATAGGTCTGCGCCTGCCACTGGCCCACCGCCGCTGCCGAAAAACCCAACGCCGTCCCGTTCAAACCCTGTGAAGGCGATACCTGATTCTCCCGCCACCGGCCAGACCCAACCAGGATGTTGATCACCCACGTCGGCGTCGGCGTCAACGTAGTGCCAATCACCACTTGATGCCGCGGATTCACATCCGAAAAATTCGTGTCCCCGCCATTTCCAAAAAATTTCGGCGCCACATTCTCCTGCCAGGCTTTGGTCATCCGCCCAAACATGCTCATCTTCTCGCTCTTCGCCCAATCCACCCGCAAGTCCCACCGGTCATTCGTAGTCACTGTCTTGCCCGCCGCCACAAAATTCCGCGCATTCGTAAACGCATCCCCCGTCGTGTTCGCCTGCGGAAAAAGCTGCATCACCTTCACCGCCACCGGGTCAAATCGCGACGCGGGAATTCGGTTACCCGGAAACTGCGTCCGCACAAATCCCGCCCCGTCCGGGTTCGGCACAGTCGTGAACGGATCAAAAACCGACGACACAACGCCCGCCGCGTTCCGCGTCTCCGAAAAATCCCCCGACCGCTGCAACGCCGTCGGCACGTTCGACACGTTCGTCCCCGGATTCCCCTCCCGACGACCCTCATACGCCGTAAAGAAAAAAAGCTTCTTCGCCTTCCAAATCGGCCCCGCAAACGTCGCCCCAAACTGGTTCCGTTGGAAGCTCGGCCGCTTCACCCCCGACCGGTTATTCGTCCAGCTATTGGCATCCAAATTGTTATTCCGCAGGAAGTCATACACCGATCCATGGAAGTTGTTCGACCCGCCCTTCGTAATCATGTTCACCGCGCTGCCGTCGCTCTTGCCGAACTGCGCGTCAAACTGGTTCCGCTGAATGTTCATCTCCTGCACCGAATCCACCGACGGCGAAGCGATCAATCCGCCCCAGTCCACCGCCGACGCCGGCACGCCATCAATCAGCGTCAACCCAGCCTGCCCCCGTCCCCCGTTCATCGAAAATCGATTATGATTCTGGTCCTGCGTCGCCTGCGAAATCCCCGTCCGCACCGCAATCACCCCTGCATTCACATGCACCATCGCAAACGGATTCCGCGCGTTCGTCGGCAAATCCAACATCGCCTGCGAATCCAAGGTCACCGCCCGATTCGCCGTCTGCGTATCCAGCAGCGTCACCGCCGCCGCCACCTCCACCGTCTGCGTCACCTCGCCCAACTGCATCGCAAAGTTCAGCTCCAGCGTCTGGTTCACCCGCAACACCGCCCCCGTCTGCACGCTCTTCCGAAATCCCTTGAACTCCACGCTCACTTCGTATCCGCCCGGAGGCAGTTGCGAAAACACAAACAATCCATCGCTACTCGTCGCCACCTGGCGCTGATCCCCCGTCGCCTCGTTCTTCGCCCGAACGATCGCGCCCGGAATCGTCGCCGCATTCGGGTCGGTCACCACCCCGGAGATCGTCCCCGTAAATGTTTGCGACCAAAGCACCGGCAGTGCCAAAATCAGGAGCGGTAAAGCGTTTCGTGTCCTCATAGTCCAGAGATCATATCAAAATAAACATTCGATGACAGCCCGTCTTTTCCTCCTCCTCGCCGTCTCCCTCCCCGCCTTCCCCGAAACCGGTAACGCCCCCTGCGCCCGTTGCCACCCCGCCATCGCCCGCCAATACGCCGCCACTGGCATGGCCCAAGCCTCCGGCCGCACCACCCCCGCCAACCCCAAAGAATCCTTCGCCCACCCCTCCGCCGGCAACGCCACCGTCACCCCCGACTTCGAACTCCAACTCGCCTCGACCTCCCGCCAACTCGAATGGTTCCTCGGCTCCGGCCACATCGGCCGCAGCTACCTCTTCCGCAAAGCCAACCAACTCTTCCAATCCCCCCTCTCCTACTACTCCGAACCCCAAAAATGGGACGTCTCCCCCGGCTACGAAAACCGCCCCTACCTCGAACTCACCCGCCTCGTCGAACCCGCCTGCCTCCAGTGCCATGCCAGCCGCCTCCAACCCGCCACCGCCCCCCAACCCTTCCTCGAACCCGGCGTCAGTTGCGAACGCTGCCACGGCCCCGGCGAAAAACACTCCGCCCTTCCCTCCCCCCGCAACATCGTCAA
>CANNLB010000595.1 GCA_947505565.1 Acidobacteriota bacterium
AGGGGCTGAAGGTGTTGGCGCCATCGACCAGAGCGCAGAGTTCGCCTTGGCCGGTGGCGGCGGCTAAGGCGGCTTGGAGCAGCGCGGTACGGCCGGAGGAGCGTGAGCCTGTGACTTCGGTAATCGAGCCTGGGGCTAGGCCCGGCAGCAGGCAGGCGAGGTCAGCCGGGGTGTAGGGGCAGAGCTCCGCGGCGGGAGCTTTACGCCGGACGAGTTCTGCAAGAGAGAGGACAGGGAGAGCCAAGTTTCGCCTTTGTTTCGCCTATGAAAGCTATTGTGCTCCTCCTGTGGGTCTGGCGTCAAGGGGATTAGTGGCTGTTTTTTCAGGCGCCGCCGGATTGTCGGAAGCTCTTTTTTTCTGTAGGTTTAGAGCCCAGCTTGCGTCGGCCCAATTCGCCGAAGCGGGCCTTGGCGCGAGATTTGAGGAGGCGGAACTGGGTTTCGGTTAGGCCCATCTCGGTGCAGATCTGTTCCTGAGTCTGTTCCTGGAGATAGAAGCGGGTGAGGATTTCCCGATCGCGGCGGGAGATGGCGCGCAGGATCTGTTCCATGATGCGGAAGCGCTGTTTACCGAGAACTTCGGCCTCTGGATCATCGCGTTCGTCGATGAGTTTATAGCTGAGTTCGACGTCGCTCATGTCGCGTCGGCTTTGGACGAGACCATCGATATGGGTTGCCACTTGGCGTCGGACGACGGTGCGGACGTAGCCCATGAGCCGTTCTGGTTCTCGCAGTTCTCCCCGGCGAATGGCGTTCACTACAATCAGAAAGATATCGTGGATTTTATCTTCCACGTCCTGATAACCCAACTGACGGATCAGCAAGAAGCGGACGCCGCGGGCAAAAACGGCATAGAGCCGTTCCATGCCCTCGTTTTCACCGCGTTGTACGGCGGCAACCAGTTCACTCCAATCTATGGTTTCACTCGGGGAGTGGGCGTCACTGGGGGGACCAGACGGTTCCGAATTGTCCGGAGGGTTGGGGAGATCACTCGCAGCGTATATCACAAGGTTATCCTTTTCCAGCCACAAAAAAGCCTGCCCAATAACGAGGCTGCGCGCGGAAGGAATCCGAGCGACGGCAGGTTTGTTGCGCGTGGCGTAAAGCGGCCGCGACGGCAAAACGCCCGCGGCCAGGGGGATTCATCGCAGCATCCTGCGCAACATGATGATAAAAAGTAGTAAAGAAAGGACCGGCGTCATCAAGGACCGGCCAGTAACTAGCCACTACGTTCTCGCTACCGGCGATCAGCCAAGCCCGGGTTAGGCCGACGACTCCGACCCCTGGCCGTTGTTCGCCCTGCCCGGATTGGCAGGCGCTCATGACGACCAAAGCGGGCGCGGAGCGGAGCGCCATGATATCGCGTTGCGCGAAGAAGCGTGCTTGGCCGTCTGGGCCTAAGCTCATCACCAATCCAACCTCTTCCGATGCCCCGGCGGCTGTGAGCGGGATGGCGTGGGTGGCCAGATGGAGGACGGTGGGGGCCTCGACGCGAAGCAGGCGAGAAAGTTCGTCGTTGGTCGCTGTTGAGCCGGTCAGGAGGCGGCCAGAGCCCCATGCTGCCATCGCTTGCTTGGTCTCGATGAGAGAAGAGGGCAAGCGCGGTAGCTGGAAGCCGGGCAAGCTGGCCGTAGAGAAGGGCCATTGCTGCCAGAATGGAGGAATGGATTTTGGAAAGCGTGGATCGGCCTGATTAAAAATCGGATCTCCGACACCCAGCAACGACCCATGCAAGGGTTTGCTGGCGGCCGATACGCCAAGAGTAGGCACTTGCAATACAGTGTGGTTGTCGACCAAAAATTCTCTTTCGTTTACGGATAAAGCCGCAAATGGAATGTCAAACAACCCATCGTCGAGGACGATTCGCCAATCGGTGAGGGCCAGAGTGGACTCTCGTAGGTCGCCGAGGAGGAGGTTGAGCAACCGTTGGCCGTCGGAATGGAGGGTTGACGAATTACGGTAGACGCTTTGGTGAAAGGCTAGAGCAGCGGCGGCCAGTTCGCGCCGTCCCGGTAGGCGAGCGACCTGAATGCCACGGTGGGTGAGCAGCCACAGTTGTGAGGTGGGCTCATCGGTATGAAAGGTCAGCACGCCTTCGGTGGGCGATAGTTGGCCGATTCGTAACTCGGCCCTTCCGCTGATTTGGGCGGGCATACCGGCGGCCGCCTCCATTTCGAGCAGGTTACGCCTTCTCTGGTCCGCGTCTGCTCGCACGACCGGGTTTTGCTCACTCAGGAGTCTGGATTCAAGCTGCCGGACTTTTGCTAACTCCTGGTGGTAGGCGGGCGGTAGGCGCTCCGAGATGCCTGCCGAGAGTTCGAGTTGTGTTTGGAGGCTCCAGGCGTGACTTTCCTGGAGGATTTGGAACGTCTTTTGTTGGAAGTGAACGGACGGGGGAAGCGCTTGGGCGATGCGGAGGTAGTCGTCGAACAGATCGCTCAATTCCACTTCGGCATTGGAGCGAAATTGATCTGCCGGGATGACGCCGCTGCGCCAGCGGCGAGCTTCGTCGAGGGCCTTTTCGAAGGCGGCCAAGGCGGCCTTCCGGTCTCCTTGGGCGGCGGCGATTTGGCCTCGGCGGTGCAGGGTGGTCCATGGCTTGCGCAGACGAAGATTGGCCGCGCCCTGTGAGGCGCGCTCGTTCCACAATTGGGCCCGGGGGAAGTCCTTACGATCGTAATAAATACGGGCTAAGAGGGGATAGGATTGGATGAGACGGGGATCGAGGCGGATCGTACGAAGCCGCCAGGCGCGGCAGTAGGCGTCTTCGGCCAGAGCAATTTGTTTGAGCTGCTGGGCTTCGAAACCGAAATTGTCCCAGGCATCGGCTTCATGAGATTGTTTGCTCGGGTTTGGGGCCGCATCAATGGTTTGCCCGATTGCAATCGAATCCCGAAAATAGGAGAGGCTGGCGTCGAGGCCTTTTTCGCGAGCTTTGAGCCGTCCGAGGATCAGGCGAATGGACATTTGGCGGGGCAGGTCTGCCTTCTGATCCAAGGCGTCGAGGCCTTGGCGAGCGGCGGAAGCGGCAGCGGCGCGGTCGCCAAACGCGAGGTACAGGTTGGCCAAGGCGAGATGGATCGTCTGACTGGTTTGATGGTCGCCGGATTTTTGGGCGTATGCTCTGGCCTGTTGGTAGGTCGTTAGGGCGTCGCGAAAGCGGCCGAGGGCCATGAGAGCACTAGCATGGTTGAAGGAAAAGCGACCTGCTGAGACCGGTGCGTGTCAAGAACTTTG
>CANNLB010000596.1 GCA_947505565.1 Acidobacteriota bacterium
CCCCTGCAGGCGCGCATCTATCTGCAGATGGCTCGGCTTCACGAGACGTAGCACCCGGCGTTGGTCTAACTCCGAAGCCTCCGTCCGGCGGTTCGACCATCCCTGGTCGAACTTCTGACGCAGCATCTTGATGATAATCGACGGAATGCCGATGTTCATCATACCCGTCGTTTCACCAATCCGGATCTCGAGCGATATCGCCACTACCGCTTCGTTCGGGGCCATGAATTGGAGCAGCGACGGCTCCGTTTCGTGGCTCTCAATCGAAAACGAAACATTGGTGACCTGCCGCCAACTCTCCCGCAGATCGTGCAGAATAATCCGCACGACCACTTCTACAATGCTTTGTTCAATCTCAGTGATTTCTCGCGTTACCCGGCTCGAAGCCGTAGGCTTGCCCGAACCGCCCAGCAGCATCTCAAGGATCGGGAAGACCAGCGTCGGGTTGATCTCCAGAACCCCATTGCCGTCATAAGGTCGCATCCCCATCGCAATAATACAACTCGGCGAAGGAAGACACTGGCTAAACTCTAAAAACGACAACTGCTCCACCGAAACAAGATTCACCATCACGTACGCGCGAAGATACGCCGATAAACTCGACGCAAGGCTGCGAGCGAAATTTTCATGCAGAAGATGAATCGATCGCAACTGGTCTTTAGCAATTCGGTCCGGACGGCGAAAATCATACGGCTGAGCCCGCCGACCAGGATCGTCATCCTCCGTCTTGGCTTGTTCTTCGGCTAAGCGGCGGAACACTCCATCGATTTCGTCCTGACTCAGTACACGATCATTAGCCGCCATATGCTCATCTATCGGAAAACAGCTCACCCGGAATTAGATCAGAAAAGTCCGAGCAAGCTCCCGGCTCGCTACAATGGGATCGATGCGATCAACCTCGATTAATGTAAACGGAGGAGATCTCCATTGGTAACACCCACCGGATTGGCTCTGATTTTCGACATGGACGGCGTAATCATTGATTCAAATCCGCTCCATGCCGCTGTTTGGCGAGAATACCTCATGCGGTTTTCTATCTCTGCCGATGAAATTGATACGCGGATGCAGGGCAAACGGAACGATCAAATTGTAAAAGAGCTATTCGGAACCAGCTTGTCGGAAGCGGAAGTTTTCGCCCATGGGGCTGAAAAAGAATCGCTCTATCGCGCCCGGCTGTCCCCCCGGCTGGAGGCACACTTGATGCCGGGGCTCCGGCCCCTCCTCGAACTAAATCGCTCGACCCCCTTGGGCGTCGGATCCAACGCCGAACCCGCCAACATCAACCAAGTTTTAGATGGCGCCGGGCTTCGAACCTACTTTGCCGCAGTCGTCGATGGACACCAAGTCGCCAACCCGAAACCGGCCCCGGACATTTATCTCCGGGTCGCGGCGGAACTAAAAACCAACCCGGCCAACTGTATCGTGTTTGAAGACTCTGCCTCGGGCATCGCCGCGGGGCGTGCGATGGGTGGCCGCGTCGTAGGCGTCTGCCGCTTCGGTCGGCAATTGCCGGAAACAGCCTTGACCATTCGTGATTTTAACGACCCAGCTCTAGCCCAATGGCTCGCGGCCCAGGCCCCCGTCTGAATATGGCAATTCCTGCCCTGTCGATCCTGCTTCTCGTCGGACTACTCACCTTCGCCGCCGCCTGGGTGCTTCGCCGCCGTCGCGCGCAACGCGACGCCCAGCTCTCTGCGCTCCACAAATTGGCCGAGCGGATTCTTTCCGCGCCGTCCCGTGCCGATATCCTGCACCTTCTGCGATCTCAGGGCGAAGCCATTTTCGGCAACTGTGAATACCGGTTCTACCAGTTTCAGCGAGCCGGAAACCGCCTGGAAGGCGTGACGACCGAAGGGACCGATGTGGAAGCCGCCAGCGCGTTGGCGAACGGACAAATCCAGATTCTAGCCGAGCGAACCTTCATCCCTCTGGCCGACGCGGGTGATCCGCTTGGGATGATTGAAATTCGCGGAATCTCCACCAAGGAATTTGCCCAGCTGCTCGCCCGGCATTTAGGGGCGGTCATTGGAACCGCACTGAAAATGCGGGAACAGCGGGATGCACGCGATCACATGCAACGCACCGAGCAGTTGGCCATGGCTGGGCAACTGCTGTCGGCCATGGCGACTGAGTTGCGCGAGCCAATGGAGGAAATTCGCCAGCAAGCCGAGCTTCTCCTGGCCCGGCAACCCGATTCCCTTACCTCGCAAGAACTTCGAAGAATGGCCCACCGAGCGATTGAAACCGCCGAAACCGTCACTCGTTTGATCGGATCTGCCCGGACCGATCAAACCGAGGTGTCGGCCATTGATATCAATGCCCTGTTGCACGGAATTCTCCAGTTGCGCGAACCCGTCTACCGCACGCAAGGCATCGAGTTGACGGCCCACTTCAATCGAGAGCCTCTTTTCGTTGAAGGTCTTCGAAACCAACTGGAAGAATCCTTTTTGCGGTTGTTATTCTGCGCCGAGCAAGCGCGGCACCCGATCACGATCCAAACCCAATCCGCGGGCGGCCATGTCCTCGTCTATGTCGAGTTCGGAACTGCCGGCGGACTCGGCGAACTTGCGCTTTGCCGCGGCTTGCTGCAAGCCCACGGCGGCGAGCTCGAAACTTCCCCCGCGGGCTTCCGCTTGCAACTGCCCGCGACCGCTCCCCCGCTTACGCGCGCCGTGGTGCCCAACGGTGCCGGGGCCCAAAACTTGATGGTGCTCTTGATTGAGCCCGACGAAACCTCTCGGCGAAAGCTTTTGACCGCGTTAGGAGACGAGGGCCACCGCGTCGTCCCCGTGGCCAGTGCCGAAGAAGGCCTCGACCTGATCCGGAGAAGCCGCTTCGACCTCGCCTTTTGCGCCTCCCGGCTCCCCGGCTTGCCATGGATGGATTTCTTCGAAGTCGCCCGCCCGCAACTGGGCTCTTTCGTCCTGTTGACGGAAAGCTTTGATTCCCCCTCGCGCGACGCCGGGGCCAGAGTTCTGCGCAAGCCGGTCAGCGTCCTCGAGTTGCAGGCCCTGCTCCATTCCTTAGCCCCTGCCGCTCCAGGGTCCAGCGTCATTTAGAGCCGCCACAAACCAATCTCTTTCTCCCCCGCCGTCATCGCCACCCACTTCCCATCCGGCGAAAACGCGAGCGACGCCACCCGGTGCGGAGCCTGTACTTTCCGCATTATCTTGCCCCCACCCGCCAAATCCCAAAACACAATCGTCACCGGGTTCTTCTCCGCCAACACATCGA
>CANNLB010000597.1 GCA_947505565.1 Acidobacteriota bacterium
GTCCCCTGTCTGTTCAATGGGTGACGGGCGAGCCGAAGCGGCCTTTCTTGTGGAGGGTGACGCATGTCGGTGCGTTTGTCGACGGTTTCGCCCTGGACCTGTTCGGGGGACATGTATGTGGGGGGGACGAGGGAGAGCCGGTTTTGTTGATGCGGGTGGAGTCGTTGATTTGGGCGAGGCCGAAGTCCATGATCTTGACTTTGCCTTGTGGAGTGGCCATCAGGTTGGCGGGTTTGATGTCGCGGTGGACGATGCCCTTTTCGTGGGCGGGGTGGAGAAGGTCGTTCGTTGCACCGAGAGCCATTGGGTAGACGCCGATGCCGATGCCCATAGCGCCAGCCCCAAAACACCACCCCCTCCCTCCGGCCGATCCCGTGCGGCGTGCCAGCTCGATCCGCGGTGGTCGGCCCTGATCCGCGGTGGTCGGCCCTAAAAGACCAGCTTCAACCCCATTTGCATCACCCGGGCGGAAGCGGCGCCGGTCACTTGGCCGAAGTTAGAGGCTCCCAGCGTCGTGCTCAACTCGGTGTAAATCGGGTGGTTCAAGAGATTAAAGATCTCGGCACGATACTGGAGGTTGACCCGCTCGACCAAGCGGAAATTCTTCACCACAAACGCATCCACCGTGCTCACCCCAGGCCCGCGGATCGTGTTGTTCCCCGCGTTTCCAAACGTAAATGCCGCCGGCCGGGCAAACGCCGTCGTGTCAAACCAACGGAACGGACCACGGTCGGAAGAAGGCAGCGCGGAATTCCGCACGACGTCGGGACGGGTGGCAATCTGCCGGGTGGCGCTGGTCAACGCGGCCGTGTACAGCCGTCCCGTTCCCATCGTCGCCGCCGCGGAAACCTGCCAGCCGCCCAGAAGACGGCCCGCCACGCCTCGCTGCGCCGGAAAAAATGGCAAATCATAGCTCCCGTTCACGACCGCATAATGACGGCGAGACTCCTGAATCTCCGACCGCTCCGCCGCATAGTTGGTGGGATCCTGCGGGGCGGCGGCCAAGCCCTGATAGGTGTAACCAATGTTCTTCGCCAAGGTGTAAGCCACGCTGTAACTGAACGAACGGTGCATGCGGAGGCGTAACATCACTTGCAGAGAGGAATAGAGAGAGTTGGCGGCCGGTTCGACCAGATTCAAGTTCCCCAAGCCGCGGTAAGGAAACAACGCCCGCAAATCCCGGCCCTGGTTGGCCGCCTGCGCCGCTGGCAACAGGAAATTCAGCGGGCGGCTGCGCAAAATCTGGTTGCCCGTTCCGCCAATGTAACTGATGTCGAGGAGCGTGGAGCCCGGCAACTGGCGCTGGATGCCAAGGCTGTAATTGACAACTAAAGGGAGCGGAAAGCGGTCAGGAAACGCGGTGATGTTGATGGGGAACTGCGTGGTGGCCAGCACGCCAGAGGCGGGGTTGGCGGCCAGGCCGTTGTTGATGGAGGCCTGACGGAGGAATGGCGGGTTGGAGGCCAGTTGGAAGCCGCTGTCGCGCAGTCCGGCGAAACCGCGGAAGACGCCGCCGCCGCCGCGAATGGCGGTCTTGCCGGCCGAGTCCAAAGACCAGGCGAAGCTGACGCGGGGCTGGATGTTCTTATAGTCGGTGGGGAAAAAGCTCTGGGGCTTGCCGCGGACCGTAGCCGAAGCGGCGGGGTCGGCTTCGGCGGGAAGCTTCGAGCCGGGGATGGTGATGCCATTGAAAACATCTCCGGTGTTGGGTTCAATGGCTCCGGTGACCGAGACTCGCGGCGCCTTGGCGGGATCCCAGGCGGAGGGGAAGAAGGCAGATAGGGTGTTGGTCTCGCTGCGCCAGGGGGGAATGATGGCGTAGCGGACGCCGTATTCGAGCGAGAAGCGAGGACGGATGCGCCAGGTGTCCTGGACGTAGAATTCGAGGACGGTGGCGCGGTACGGAGCTAAGAAAGAAGCGGAGTCTTCGGCATAGCTATCGAATATGCCGAGCATGGCGTTGGCGAGCGGGCTGCGGGAGCTCAAGGGGTTTTGGGCGGAGGCCCCAAAGGTGAACGATCCGTTGTCGTTGGCGCGGGTGATGTCATTCATCGCCATGCGCTCGTAGTAGAAGCCGGCCTTCAAGGCATGGGTGCGGGCGACCTTGGAGAAGTTATCGCGGAAGATCCAGGACGGGGTGTAAAAGTAAGTGGGGTGGAGGGAGCCGCTGAGGGTGGTGAAGCCGCTGATGTTAATGGTCGGGATGCGGTCGAGACGGTTGCCGGGGTAGACCTCCGGAATGGTGAGGCCATAAGCGGCGCGGGTGTATCCGGAGCCGAGCGGTTCATAATTTTCGCGGCGGGAGGCAAATCCGATGACGGCTTCGTTGGTGGTGGTGGCGTTGATGGTGGTGACGAGGGAGCCGCCGGCGTTGTAACCGGTTTCCGCGGTGGTGATATCAAAGAGGGGCACGCGGTTGCTCGTGTCGGAGTAGGGGCTGGTGACCTGCTGGACGCTGCGCATGACTCGGCCGGAGAGCTGCCAACGGGGCGAGATGTTGTAGTCGAGGCGGACGATGAGGTCGTCGGACTGGATGGGCTGCTTGCGCGAGCTGACAAAGTTGCCGCCGGGGCCGGCGAAGTTCGGTGGGGGATACAGCTTTAGCAGCGCGGCTCCGAACGGGCTGCGGCGGGATTCCGGGATGATGTTACCGGGGAAGGGTTGATTCGAGTTGAGCGGGTCGACGGGCCGCTGGGCGCTCGCCTGAAAGTTGAGCGCGCGTTCGGCGAGGGTGGGAACGACGGCGGTCTGTTCGTTGAAGCCATTCAGACGGCGGAACTCCTGGCCGGCGAAGAAGAAGAGCTTGGACCGGGACTTGTTCCAGCCGCCGGGTACCAGAACCGGGCCGCCCAGGGTCCAGCCGGGATTGTGGTAGCGAAGGACGTTTTTGGTGCCGGTGAGAAAGGCGCGGGCGTTCAAGGCGTTGTTGGCGAGGATTTCGTAGGCCGAGCCATGCCATTCCCGGGTGCCGCGGCGGGTGACGAAGTTAATGTGGGTGCCGCTGCTGCGCCCGAGTTCGGGGGAGTAATGGGTGGTGAGGACCTTGACCTCTTCGACGAAGTCGACGCCGACGCGTTGGTTCATGGAGACGCCGCTGCGGAGTTGGGTGTTGCTCACGCCGTCGATGCTGATGAAGTTCGTCTCTTTCCGTTGCCCGTTGATCTGCAGGCCACCCATGCTGACGCTGGTAGAGCGGAAGTCGCTGAGGAAGGCGCCG
>CANNLB010000598.1 GCA_947505565.1 Acidobacteriota bacterium
AAAAGCAAACGATGAGTCAACTTTTTGTTTCCGCCGCACGTCCGCTAAAATAAAGGACTGGAGACTTTGTTGATCGTACTCATACTCAGCGCCGTAGGCTCGGCCCCCACTAGTTTATGGAGCATTGTCAGTGCTTCAAAACCGATTTCGATGGCGGTCCTACTTCTGTTGGCAGCCGCGTCGGTCTATTCCTGGACCATCGTTTTTCAAAAGTTCTCGAAATTGAAAAAAGCGACCAGAGATAACGGCCGCTTTCTCCGCGTCTTTCGTAAGGCGCCGGATGTGGCCACCGTCACCGCCGCCTGCGAGCAGTTCCCCACCGCCCCCGTTGTGGCCGTCTTCGACGCCGGATGGGCCGAAGTCGATCGCCAACTTCGCCTCAAAGGCAAGCTGACCAACCGGACCGCCATCGAGCGCAGCCTGCAAATCGGGATCAGCGCAGAGATCAGCGATCTCGAATCCAGCCTCAGTTGGCTGGCGACCATTGCCGCCATCACCCCGTTCATCGGCCTATTCGGCACCGTCTGGGGTATCATCGACGCCTTCCAGGCCTTAAGCGCCGCCGGCAGCGCCAGCCTCCGGGCCGTCGGACCGGGCATCGCCGAAGCGCTCGTCGCCACCGCCATGGGCCTTGCCGCCGCCATTCCGGCCGCCATCTTCTACAACTACTTCGGCGGAGCCGTGCGCGAGATCGGAGCTCGCCTCGAAGACTTCTCCCTCGAATTTCTCAACATGGTCGAACGGGCGTATGAAGGGTAAACGATGGCTTTTTCTATAGGAAATCGAGGCGGTCGCGGTTCCCGGTTCCGCGGCTCCACCACCGCCCTGGCCGAGATCAACATCATCCCCCTCGTCGACGTCGTCCTCGTCCTCCTCATCATCTTCATGCTCACCGCCCACGTCATGGAGTTCGGCCTCGAAGTCGACGTGCCGAAGGTAAAGCAGGTGCGCCAGTCGGCCGAAGACCTGCCCGTCGTCACCATCAGCAAAGAAGGCGAAATGCAGCTCAATGAAAAAGCGGTCAATATCAACGAGCTAGGCGACGCAATCAAGAAGCGCTTCCCCAATCAAAAGGCGGTTTACGTCCGCGCCGACAAAGCTACCCCCTGGGATCCCATCGCCCAAGTCGTCTCCGAGCTCGGTCAATCTAAGCTCGACGTCCGCATGGTCACCCAACCCGTGGACCAAGCCGGACGCAGTAAATGACGAGCCAACCGAAGCAGAACCGCGCCGGCGGACCCCTCCTGCGGAGCCTGATACTGCACGGCACCGTCATCGGCGTCGCCGTCGGCTACGGACTCCTTCCCTCCAGCATGCGCGAAAGCTGGGGCGATCCCAACGCCCTGCCCGGCGGTGGCGTCGCCATCACCCCCGTCAGTAAAATCCCCATGATGGTGCGCCAAACCCGCCCCAATCCCGTCGCGGCCGAAACCGAATCCGAAGTTAAACAAAACGAACCCAAGCCCGAAAAGGCCCAGCGCCGCGAAGACCCCGCCGCTATCCCACTTAAAACCGAACGCGAAAAACGCCGCGTTGCCGACATCGCCGCCGAACAAAATCGCTATCGCCCCAACGAACCCAAACGGCCCAACGAACTCACGACCACCGTCGGCCGCACGCTGGCTAACCCCATGTTCGGCGTCCCCGGCGCCGGCGGCGTCGGCATCGGCGCCGGCACCCCGCTCGGCAACCGCTTCGGCGCTTACGCCGATCTCATCAAACGCCGCATCGCCGAAAAATGGCGCACGAACGACATCGATCCCAACGTCAGGACCGCCAATCTTATTGCCGTCACCTTCGACATTTTGCGCGATGGCAGCGTCCGTAATATCAAGTTGTCGCAACGGAGCGGCATCCTTCCGCTCGACTACTCGGCGCAACGCGCCGTCCAGGAAGCCTCCCCGTTCCCGCCCTTGCCCCGAGAGTTTGAGCGCGACTCCGCGAACGTCGAATTTCAATTTCAATTACAGCGATGAAGAAAATTACCCTCCCCTTATTGTTGGCCCTTGCGGCCTCGGCGGGCTTCGCCCAGCAAGGCGCCGATATCGTCGGCCGGATCGTCGGAGGGCAGAAGGCGGCCATCGCGATCCCTGATTTCCGCGGTGCCGGCAAAGCCGCGAACTTCGTCAATACCTTCAATCAAACTCTGTTCCGCGACATCGAAGATGCCGGCGTTTTCAAAATGGCCCCTAAGAGCATGTATCCGCTCGCCATTCCGCAGCGACCGGAAGATTTTCGCAAACCCCTCAAATACGACGCCAATAATCGCACCCGCGCCCCCTGGCTCCAGGATTGGAGCGAGCCCCCGGTCAGCAGCGATTTTCTCGCCTTCGGCTACACCGCCGAACAGGATAACCAAATCGTGCTCTTCGGTTGGTTGTTCAACGTCAAACAACCAGAGGTCTCCAGCGCTCAGGTCCTCGGCAAGATTTACCATGGCACCCTCGACGAAGACGGCGCCCGTAAAGTGGCCCACGAGTTCGCCACTGACATCCTGAAACAGTTCGGCGTCGAGAGCTTGGCCGGCTCCAAGATTTATTTTGTCTCCAATCGCTCTGGCTCAAAAGAGATATGGATGATGGACTACGACGGCTCAAATCAGAAACAGTTCACTTTTTATAAGAACCTGATCACCATGCCGAACGTTTCCCCGGACGGCACCCGCCTCGCATTTACCAGTTTCACCGGCGGTGCCGGGCCCTCCATCGTCATCCACTCCCTCGAAACCGGTCGCAAAATTCCCTTCTACAACCAGCGCGCCTCCATGAACGCGACAGCCTCGTTTACGCCCAATGGGAAGCAAATCATCTATTCTTCGTCCGCCAGCGGCTGGGCCCAGCTGTACATGGCCAACGCCGATGGTAGCAATCTCCAACGACTCACCAACACTCGGTCCATCGAAGTTGAACCCAAAATCAATCCGAAGACAGGAAATGAGATATTGTTTGTATCAGGTCGCGGTGGAGCCCAACAAGTATATAAAATGAATATTGACGGGGCAGATGTTACGCGCCTCACAACCGGAGAGGGAGAAGCTTCCAATCCTGCTTGGAATCCGCAGGGGTCACACATGGCCTTCGCTTGGACCAGAGGGTACTCACCGGGGAATTGGAATATATTCATAATGGATGTAGCGACGAGAGACTATGTGCAACTCACGCAAGGGGCTGGCCGGAATGAAAACCCAAGCTGGGCACCCGACGGGCGGCACATCG
>CANNLB010000599.1 GCA_947505565.1 Acidobacteriota bacterium
CGGGGCCGGTTGGTCGAAAGGTTTTGGCGAGCAGGGCTCGTCAATTCTTCGCGAGTGTCGAAGCCGATGCGGCACCACGGGCGTTGAAAACCGCACGGCATAGAGATAGAACAGCGCACGGAGCGTCTGGGTTTCGGGAGTCCCGCGGCCGGATTCGCGGAGACATTCGACGAGTCGGATAGCCTCTCCGCAGTGTTTTCCGCCCGCGGGGTAGCCCGCGTTGAAGAGCAGGTAGAGCGCGGTGTGCACGGCCGTCAGGCAGTCCGCACTCGAAGTGACGCCCTGTTCGCGAAGGATGCGTTTGGCGCTCACAAGGCGCTGGGTTATGCTTTCCACAGGAAGCAGGAAGGCTCGGGCGATCTCTGCGACGCGGGAGCCGCTGACGGTCTTCAGAATCAAGGCGACGTGGCTTTCGCACAGGAGAATGAGCTGCAGCGTGTCATCGATCGCTGACGGCGCTGCGAGAGGGAACGGTTCGATACCGGGCTGCTTCGCGTTGCGGCGGGGTTCGGCGGGATGGCCTGGAAGCGCCAAAGGCGAAACGCCCGAATGAGAGATCCTTGCACCGCGTCTTCAGCCAAGGCCAGGTTAGCCGGGCCGAATGCCCGCGTCAGCGACGCCACCATTCGGCCGGCCTCCCGTCGAAAGAGTTTGCCGACAAGGTCCCGCACTGGCTTACATCACATCGACTTGGCGGATTTCGATACGCCCAAAATCGATATGCGGACAGCTCCTGGCCAACTCCACAGCCTCGGCGTAGTCGGCTGCTTCGATGACGAAGTAGCCGCCGATGGTCTCCTTGGTTGCGGGGAAGGGGCCCTCGATCGCGCCGAGCTTAGTCAGTTGGCGGGCGGTGCCATCTTGCAGCTTATTGCTGCCTTTCATGCGCCCTTCGGCCGCGAGCTGGCCGGCCGCGTTCAATGACCACCTGCATCTCGGCAGGGCTCATCGAGAAGAACGGAGAATCCGTCGGTTCGTGAAGGAGGAGAAGATATTGAATCTTGACCTATCCCGAATGAGTTTGGCGATATTCGACAACCGACGCAATTAATCCCGCAATCGTAGATTCCTTGGCCTCGACGGCAACGGTGAGCCCGTGCTGGCGGGCGGTCTCGCTGGTCACCGAGCCGATGGAGGCGACCCGAGCGCTCTGCTCAAGCAGCCGCCCCCCCCCCAATGCCAGAAAGTTCTTGACGGTGCTGGAGCTCGTGAAGGTGACCCAATCGACCGCTTGGATCGAGGACAGATCGGTGGGCGGGATGACCGTCCGATAGGCCTCGACGATGTCGACCTGTGCACCGCGCTGTCGCAGCGCATCGGGCACCACATCGCGAGCCCCAGCAGCCCGCGGCAGGAGGATCCGTTGGCCGGCGAGGTCGCACTTCTCCATCGCGGCGACGAGGCTTTCGGCGACGTACTCTCTTGGAATCACGTCGACTTTGAGATGGAGTGCCGCCAGAGCGGCAGCCGTGGCCGGGCCGACGGCGCAGAGCCGAGCGCGCAGTTGGCGCAGATCCGCCGAGCTATCATCCAGCGCTTGCAGGAAGCCCTTGACTCCGTTGACGCTCGTAAAAATGAGCCAATCGTAAACGGCGAGTTGCCGGATAGCGTCCGCCAGCGGTGCCGGATCCAGCGGCGGCTCGATCGCAATCGTCGGCAGTTCGATCACCTCGGCACCGAGCGAGCGGAGCGGTTCGGCCATGCCGACGCGGGTGGTGACGATGCGCTGCCCGAACAGCGGCAACTTTTCGAACCAGTTCAACTTTTCCCGCAAGGCCACCACTTCGCCAATGATGACCGAGGCGGGTGGCCGCATTTGGGCCGCGGCGACCTGAGCAGGCAGATCGGCCAAAGTTGCCACGATCGTCCGTTGGTTGGTCCGCGTCCCCCAGCGTACCGCCATGGCGGGCGTGGCTGGCGAGCGGCCCGCGGCGATCAGCCGTGCCGAAATTTCGCCGATGGCCGTGAGCCCCATATAGATCACCAGCGTTTCGGCATGGCCGATGCGGGACCAATCGATCTGCGCAGGATCATGACCCGTCACAAACGTGACGGCACTCGTATGGTCGCGGTGGGTCAGCGGCACGCCGGTGTAGGCGGCAATGCCCAGCGCGGCCGTGACGCCGGGTACGATTTCGTAAGGGATACCGGCGTCGACCAACGCCTCCATCTCTTCCCCGCCCCGCCCGAAGATCAGCGGATCCCCGCCCTTCAATCGAACCACAACGTGGCCTGCGCGAGCGTGCCCGATCATTAACCGGGCGATCTCTTCCTGCGGCATCGAGTGATTGGCTTTCTTCTTTCCGACGTAGATGCGCTCCGCCGTGGGCGGCGCAAAACCGAGGATGGCATCGCTGGCTAGGTGGTCGTGCAGGACAACGTCGGCGCGGGCCAAGGCGTCGCGCCCCTTCAGAGTTAACAAGCCGGGGTCGCCCGGCCCAGCCCCGACGAGGTACACCTTCACTGGGCGTAGACCTGATCGAGAATCAAGCGTGCGCCGCCATCGAGCAAGCGGGCCCCCAACGCCGCACCGAGCGTTTCTGGGTCGGTGCCCTGAGCGTCGGCCCGGATCACGAGCGAACCATCGGGAGAGATACAGACGGCCGCCAAACGGAGTTCTCCACCGGCGAGGACGGCATGGGCTCCGAGCGGCACTTGGCAGCCGCCACCGAGCGCGCGTAGCGTCGCCCGCTCAGCCGTCACGCAAAGCCGCGTCGGCGCATGGTCGAGCTGCTGGGCCGCCGCGAATCCAGGGCCGGAGAGCAGCGTTTCAATGGCCAACGCCCCCTGCGCCACGGCGGGCATCATCACCTCTGGTGCCAGATACTCGGCGATGTGCTCGCCCAAGCCGAGTCGATGCAAGCCGGCCGCGGCGAGGATAATCGCGTCGTACTGGCCTTCCCGCTGCTTTCGCAAGCGCGTATCCACATTGCCCCGTATATTCTCGATCTTCAAATCCGGCCGCAGCGCATGCAGTTGCGATGCCCGGCGTAGGGAACTCGTACCGACCACGGCGCCCGGCCCCAGGTCCGCAATCGGGCGCCCGACGACGACATCCCGCGGATCTTCCCGCACGGGAATCGCCGAGAGCACCAGCCGCTCCGGCAGTTCCGTCGGCATGTCTTTACACGAATGGACGGCCAAATCCACCCGCCCGTCAAGAAGGGCCTCTTCGATCTCCTTCGTGAACAGGCCCTTCGACCCGATCTTCGAC
>CANNLB010000600.1 GCA_947505565.1 Acidobacteriota bacterium
CGCGAGCCGGTACACACGGGACCAGGCGCTGGAGATGGCGCAGATGGCCGACGTGGTGGTCTACACGATTTCGACCAACAACAGCAAGCTGGAGCAAGAAGGCGACAAGGTGCTGCGGTACTTTGCTTCCGAGACGGGCGGCATGCCGTTTTTCCCTTTCCAAGCCCGGGAGTTGGCGCAGTCGTTTGAGAATATCTCGAACGAGCTACGGCATCAGTACAACGTGTTGTATCGTCCGGAACCGCTGAAGGCCGACGGACTGTTTCATCGGGTGGACGTGCGGGTGAAAACGCGGAAAGACCTAACCGTTAGGGCCAGAAAAGGTTACTACGCTCCGCGAGCCTGAAGGATCGCTTCGAGCTGTTGGCGCAGGGCCGCTTTCTGTGGGGCCGTGTCGGCGATGTTCTTGAACTCGCGTGGATCGGTCTGGTAGTCGTAAAACTCCTCGCCCTCGATGCCTTTGTTCCACATCGTATAGCGATAGCGTTCGGTGCGGATGGAGTAGCCCATGACGTTGCCGCGCTGCACTTGGCTAACCGCGGGATGGCCCCACTTCGTTTGCGGCTTTTCGAGCAGCGGCTTGATGCTGCGGCCGTGAAGGCCAGGCGGAGGCTTGAGGCCGCAGAGATCGGCGAGCGTCGGATAGATATCAAGCATTTCAACGGGTGCCGGGCAGACACGATTCCGAGCGGAGACGCCGGGGCCGGAGAAGAGCAACGGGATCCGCGTCGATGGTTCGAAGAGGGCTTGTTTCATCCACTGGCCGTGTTCACCGAGGTTGTAGCCGTGGTCGGACCAGAAGACGATGTTCGTGTTGGCGGTGAGCTTGAGCCGATCGAGCGCGTTGAGGACTTTGCCGACTTGGACGTCGAGGAAGGCGATGGAGGCGTAGTAGGCCTGCAGGGCTTCCTTTCGTTGCTGGAGCGACATGCCCCAATTGCCGGGTTTGGTGAAGTAGGCCCATTGGGGGGCGATCTTCATTTCGTCGGCTTCGAAGGAGACGGGGTCCATCTTATCCGCGGGAAAGAGGTCGAAGTACTTTTGGGGAGCGATCCAGGGGACGTGAGGACGATAGAAACCCATCGCCAGGAAGAAGGGCTTGTCCTTATGTTTTTCGAGAAGGCTGACAGCGTGGGCGGCCCCGATGCCGTCGGTGTGTTCTTCGTCGGGCCGGTCGGAGGCGTGCAGGGCGATGGCGCTGCCGATGTTCTTCCGCTCCGGGGTGTGGTTGATCAGCAGCGGCTCTTCTTTGGTCTTGTCGACACCGATGGGGTTGAAGGTGTAATCCCAGGAGGGCGCGTCGTCGAGGCCGGGGGTGCCGATGTCGTTCGGGACGCCGTAGTGATAGATCTTGCCTATGCGGGCGGCGAAGTAGCCGTTGTTGCGGAAGAGTTGGGGAAGGGTGACGGTGTCGGGCCGGGACTCGCGGAAGCGTTTGGTGAGGTTGTAGACGCCGGTCGCATCGGGCGAGAGGCCGGTCATCAGGGACGTGCGCGAGGGGCTGCAGAAGGGGTACTGCGTGTAGGCTTTATCGAAGCGGACGCCGGCCTTGGCGATGCGGTCGATGTTAGGCGTTTTGACGAGCGGATGGCCGTAGCAACTGAGACAGGTATTGAGATCGTCGACGCCGATGAACAGGACGTTCGGACGCGGGGCGGGGGCGAGAGCGGCGAGAAACGTTCGGCGGGTCATGCGGAGAGGACTTCCTTGTGGAGCGAGATCAGTCGCGTTTTTAGCTTCAAGAGTTGCTTCGGGTTTTGAGCGGACAGGTCGATCTTTTCGCCGAGGTCGGTGGGGAGGTGATAAAGCGCGAAGCGGGTGAGCGACTGCTGCCGGGCGATTTCGAGGTGAGGCGGCCGGAAGCTGGCGACCGGCACGGACGGAGCGCCAACGGGCCACATGCCGACGACTTTCCAGGGGCCGTCGCGGAGGGATGCTTTGGGATCGTACATGGAGTTGATGTAGTGCCAGTGGAGGGGGACGTCGCGTTTGACCGGCTTGCCTTTGAGGACCGGCAGGATGCTGGCTCCGTCGAGGGGATTGACGGGCTTGGCGGCGTGGGCGACTTCGATCAAGGTCGGCAGGACGTCGACGCCGCAGATGGGTTCGGAGGAGGTGACGCCGGCTTTGGCGTGGCCGGGCCAGCGGAGAATGCCAGGGACGCGATAACCGCCTTCGTAGAGCGAGAGCTTCATGCCGCGGAAGGGGCCGGGGGTTCCGTAGGAGCGATTAGAGCCGGGGTAGCGGAGGAGCGTTTCGGGGCCGTTGTCGGAGGTGAAGTAGACGAGGGCGTCGCCGCGGCCCTGCGCTTCGAGCGCGGCCATGAGGCGGCCGAAGTGGTGGTCCATTTCGGCGACGTTGCCGAAGTACTCGGCGCGTTCGCGGGGCGTGGCCGAGCCGTATTGGGCGGTGAAGGCGTCCGACGTCGCGACGGTCTCGTGGGGCGAGTGGAAGCAGGCAAAGAGGCAGACGGGTTTCGAGGCCGGGACGGACTTGAGCCAGGCGATGGATTCATCGGCGACGACTTGGCTGGAGTAGCCATTGAGCGGCCCGACGGCTTGCCCGTTGCGAACGAAGTTGATAGGGTTGCGATGCGTGGGCAGCGAATTGTTTTGCGTCGAGACCCAATGGTCGAAGCCGTGGTCGTTGGGCTGGGGCTGGGCCGGCGAATTGAAGAGGCCGCTGCAGTGCCACTTGCCGATGTGGGCGGTGGCATAGCCCGAGGATTGCAGGAGCTTGGCGAAGGTCTGCTCGGAGCGCTGGAGATGATACGCGGAGCCTTCGGGGATCCAATCGTAAACGCCGAGGCGGGTGGGCGTGCGGCCGGTGAGCAGGCCGCAGCGCGAGGGCGAACAGACGGGGGCGGCGGCGTAGCAATCGGTGAAGCGAATGCCTTGGGTCGCGAACTTATCGAGATTCGGCGTGAGGATGTTGGGATGGCCGAAGCAGCCGAGATCGCCGTAGCCGAGGTCGTCGCAGAGGACGACCACGATATCGGGCTGCTTCGATTTAGCGGTGAGCAGCGCGGGAGCGGCGAGGAGGGCTCGGCGGGTGATCATGAGAGTAACGGGAGGAGTTGGGTGTCGAGTTCGTCGTCGGTGAAGGCGGAGAGGGAAACGTCGGGATGGAGGCTCCAGAGTTCCGTGTGAGTGAGCGCTTCGCCGTGGGCGAGTTGGGTAAGCGGGCCCATGGTTTCAAGTTCGAGGAAATC
>CANNLB010000601.1 GCA_947505565.1 Acidobacteriota bacterium
CCGCAATATTAGCCAGCACTGTCAGCAAGCTCAAATCGTTGGCATCGAAAGAACGCAGGTATTCGGTCTCGTCCACATACAGCAATCCGGTCACCTGCGTATCCGTCTGCAGCGGCACCGCCATCAGACTCCGAATCCGCTGCGCCACAATCGTCGCGCTCGACTTCAGCATCGCGTCCATTGACGCATCTCGCACGAGCAAGGAAGCCCGCTCGTTGATCACCCGGTCCCGCACCGCCGTCGACACTTTGAATCCATCTCCCCGATGCGCCCGCGCCACCAACACGCCATTCTCAAACGTCATCAGCACGCCGCGCTTGGCATCGACCGCATGCAGACTCAGCTCCAAAATCACCTCAAACAACTCACTCAAGGGACGAAAGCTAGCAATCTCTTTCCCCGCTTTCACGAGAGCTTCCATCCGACGAGCCGTCAAGTCCGGAGCCTGCGGAATCGACGGAAGCGCCGCCTCAGCCAATTTCGCCGGATCGAGCCGAAACACCACCGTCGACGAAGTAGGGTGCGCCGAATGCGAGTCGTCGACAAATTCAAGCGGAGACCGAGCTTCTGCCTGCTTGGCGATGTACGGTTCAAACGTAATCACCAGCCGCCCCGCGGTAATCTGGTCCCCGGCCATCAACTGCTTGGTCTGGGTCAACAGTTGCCCGTTCAAAGCGGTGCCGTTCTTGCTCCCTAAGTCTCGTACCGCCCAGCCGCCATCCACGTATTCAAACGCAAAGTGGAGACGCGACAGCATCGTATCTTCGGGCAGCGAGAGCGCAGCAGTCTCCGAACGACCGATCAGATACGGAGATTCGACGACGCGGATCATGCGCGCGACGCCTACCTCCCCTCGGACCTGGATTTGTGCAGCAACGGGAGCATTCATAATTTTAAAAGGTGCCCAGTGGTGCGAGGTCGCACTCATGGGTATACTAGATGGGTATATTTAAGTCTAACAGGAGCGCGGACTTCATCCGAGCTTCTTAAAATTTCGGGAGGACGTTTGAGCGTTACCATTAATTCTCGTGTCAGCGGCGACGTAACCATTTTGGATATCGCCGGAAAGATTACGCTGGGAGAAGGCTCCGCCATGTTGCGCGACAAAGTGAAAGAGCTCGCTGCCGCCGGAAGCAAAAGAATTCTACTCAACCTCGGCGAAGTGAACTACATCGATAGCTCCGGCATCGGTGAGTTAGTCTCAGCCTTCACCACCATTTCCAACCAGGGCGGGGCGTTAAAGCTCCTGAATTTGACCAAGCGAGTGAAAGATCTCCTGCAGATCACCAAGCTCTATACGGTCTTTCATGTCTTCGACAGCGAAGCCGAAGCGGTCGCCAGCTTCTAGCTCCAGCGCCGCGTTGTTCTCCGAACGTGTTCGCCAAACAGGGATGGCCCGCGCCATCCCTGTTTTGTTTTGCGCTACCGTATTCCTGATGCGCCTGATCGTCTCTCTTCTTGTCATCAGTATCTGCAGCGCCGCTGACTTCGACATCATCGTTTTTGGGGCCACCCCGGCCGGTATAGCCGCCGCCCTGAATGCCGGGCGCCATGGCCACTCGGTACTCCTCCTCGAAGAGACTTCCCGTGTCGGCGGCATGCTCACCGGCGGCCTCTCCTACACCGACTTTCGCTCCCTCGAGTCCCTCCAAGGTACCTTCCGCGATTACACCGAACGCGTCGAGACCTACTATTTGGCCCGCTACGGCCCCAACTCCCCGCAACTCCAAGCCAGCTTCTTCGGCACCCTCGCCGAACCCCACGTCTCCTCCGCCGTTCTCGCCGAAATGCTCGCGCAGTTCCCCAACATCACGCTCAGCACCAGCACCTTTCTGCTTTCGACAGAAACATCAGTCGGCGTAATCACCCACGTCCACGTTCGATCACCCCAAGGCCCGCAAGCCCATCGCGCCCGCGCTTTCATTGACGCTAGCTACGAAGGAGACCTGGCCGCCGCCGCGGGCTTCTCCTACCGCATCGGTCGCGAATCATCGCAGGAATTCGGCGAACACTTCGCCGGACATATCTACTTCAAGGATGGCAAAATCTTCGACGGCAGCACCGGCCGCGGCGACCGAAAAATCCAGTGCTACAACTTCCGCGTCACCATGTCCGAAGACCCCGCCAACTCCCTGCCCGTCCCTCGTCCCTCCAGCTACCAGCCTGATCGCTACCTCGCCATCCTCGAAGCCATCCGCCAAGGCCAAATCCGCCACCCCATGGCCGAATCAAAGGACGGGGTACTTCGCCTCCAGCGCCTTCCAAACCAGAAGGCCGACATGAACGACGTCAACACCTCACCCGTCGGCTTCGGCCTCCCCGGGCAGAATTGGGACTACCCGGACGCCTCCCGCGCCACCCGCGCCACAATCTTCCAGCAGCACCGCGACTACGCCCTCGGCCTGCTCTACTTCCTCCAAAACGATCCCCGCCTCCCCGACTCCTTCCGTGCCGAGGCCCGCCGTTGGGGCCTCCCCAAGGATGAGTTCCCCGCCTCCGACCATTTCCCCCCATCGCTCTACGTCCGCGAGGCCCGCCGCTTCCCCGGGCTGTATCTTTTCACCGAACACGACGTCGTAGCCGATCCTGTCACCCAACGAAGCCGTCTGCAGCCCGACAGCATCGCCGTCGGCGACTACGTCATTAACAGCCACGGCGTTGACCAGCCCCGCGCCCCGTATCCGGACATCCGCGAAGGATACGTCGTCTTCGGCACCGTGCCTTATCAAATCCCCTACGGCGTCATCGTCCCCACCGGAGCAAAAAACCTTTTCGTACCCGGGGCACTTTCGGCCTCCCACATCGGCTTCGGTGCCCTTCGGCTGGAACCGATCTGGACCGCCCTCGGCCAAGCCGCCGGCATCGCCTCCCACCTTCTCCTAAAAGATGGCGCAGTCTCCGTGCCCACCCTGCAAAAACAACTCCATCAGCACGGTGCCATGACGTTCTATATCTCCGACGTCCCCCGCACCTCTCCCCTCTGGTCCACCGTCCAGACCGTCGGCAATCTCGGCTTCTTCCATGAGCCCGTCCCCGATGCCCCCATGCTCACTCGCCGTCTCCGTTTCGGGCTGCAATATAGCTACGCCCCCGAACACCACGCCGCCCGGCTCACCGACGCCCTCACGCCGGAAACGGCAGCCCGCTGGAACCAACTCATCGTCCGCGCCCGTCTCCCCGTCCCCCGCGAAACCCGGGGCGA
>CANNLB010000602.1 GCA_947505565.1 Acidobacteriota bacterium
TGACGGCGACGGCGTGGATGGGGACGTTGGCTTGGGCGAGGGATTGTTCGACGACCGGGACGATGGCGCGGAGGTGTTCGCGAGAGGCGAGTTCGGGGACGACGCCGCCGAAGCGTTCGTGGATATCGAATTGGGAGGCGACGACGGAGGAGAGAACTTGGCGTCCGTCGGTGACGACGGCGGCGGCGGTTTCGTCACAGGACGACTCAAGACCTAGAATATTCATTTGGACCTTTCAACCTTTCATTATGAATTGCCGGACGAGCTGATTGCCCAATCGCCGGCGGCGGAACGCGACGGGGCGCGGATGCTGGTGATTGATCGGCAGGCCGGGACGTGGGAGAACCGGGTGTTTCGAGACCTGCCCGGGTATCTGCGACCGAGTGATTGCCTGGTGCTGAACGATTCAAAGGTTTTCCCTTCGCGGCTGTTGGGGCATCGACCGGGGCGGACGGGGCGGGTGGAGGTATTTTTGGTGCAGGCGGTGAGTGGGGACGAGCGGGAGTGGCGGGCGCTGGTGCGGCCGGGGAAGAAGCTGCCGGTGGGGGAGCGGATTGAATTTGGGGACGGGTTTTCGGCGACGGTGATTGGACGGGAGGAGCACGGGGAGCGGATTTTGCGGTTCGAAGCCGAGGATCTTTGGGCGGCGATTCAGCGGGTGGGGCATGTGCCGCTACCGCCTTACATTCAGCGGGCGGATGGGGAGGAGGACCGGGAGCGGTATCAGACGGTGTATGCGCGGGAGAGGGGGAGCGTGGCGGCGCCGACGGCGGGGTTGCACTTTACGGATCGGGTATTGGGGGAGATACCGGCGGCCGTGGCGCGGGTGACTTTGCATGTGGGGTTGGGGACGTTTCAGCCGCTGCATTCGACGACGGTGGAGGAGAACGTTTTGCACATGGAACGGTTTGCGGTGTGTGCGGAGGCAAGGGCGAAGATTGAGGGGGCGGGGCGGGTGGTGGCGGCGGGGACGACTTCCGTGCGGACGTTGGAATCGATGGATTCGGTGAGCGGGGAGACGAATATTTTCATTTATCCGGGGTATGAGTTTAAGCGAGTGGGGGCGATGCTGACTAACTTCCATTTGCCGGCGTCGAGCTTGATGCTGTTAGTGTGTGCGTTTGGGGGGACGGAGTTAATGATGGAGGCTTATCGGTATGCGGTGAAGGAAAGATATCGGTTTTTTAGTTATGGGGATTGTATGTTGATTTTGTGAGCTAGAGGCGGTCGGCGAATTCTTTGATAGCGACAGCTAGGGCGGCGTCGAGCCATTTGGCGAAAGCAGCCGCCAAGTCGGAAACCTTGCTCGAATGGCTGAATACGAACGGTTCTGTAGAGCACAACGAGAATCTCTCGTTTGTGGATTCTTTTTCTTCCGCCGCATCATCAAAAGATAACGTTGAAAACGCAGTAGCTTCCATGATCCCTGTCAGCTCTCTTCCAACGTGGTGAAATGAAACCACGAAAGTCATTCTTTCGGTATTCACTCTAACCGAGCCACGAGCAAAATAATGGTCTTCCGCCAGATTTGCGAATTTTTTGGCCTCGTTTGCCGAATGAACAACTTCATACTTGTACCAATGAGCATTCTGCTGCTCTGGACCGCCCAACGTAACATGCTGCTTGGTTGTCCCCATTTGGGCAAGGGTAGGCTCGAGTTCAGCGAATGAATCAGAAACTATTTTTTCGGCGCTTCCTCTAAGTTCTCTAGCCACAGTGTTGACTCGGCGAAGTTCGGTTAACGGCTGACTCTTTCGTCGCCCAAACTTGTCTGCGAGGGCACCGATGACCGCAGAGGTAAGGCTCTTCTGATTTGAAATGTCTGCATCAGCGTCGACACTTAGGGCTTGAAGAATCGCGTTCCTCTCCAGGCGTGAGAAGAGCTCTGCAAGGGGCGCTAGATTGGCTTGGTCCGCCGCTTCGAGGGCGGTGATGTAGTCCGTCCTCAAGTCCCGATCTACAACTAGAGGCAGTAGATCAGCTCGGAGTAGTACGAGAGTTGTGAGAGCGCGAGCGACGCGCCCATTGCCGTCCTGGTAGGGATGAATTTGGGTGAAGCGGTGATGCAACCAAGCCGCGACCAAAACGGGGTCCTCGTTGGAGTACTCCTCCAGCCACGTAAGTAGATTGTCGACCTCAGCATCAACATGTATGGGCGGGCAATATCCGTGAATAGATCCATCCGGGCGTTTGGGATTGTTCGGCTGGGTTTTAAACTTTCCCTTGCTGAGCGGAATTTCGAAGCGGCGGCCAAGACCGTCGATCGCGGTAGTACTATCCTGATGGCGGGTCAAGACCGACTGGAGTTCATGCATTAGGCCCTTGGTCAAGGGCCTATTATTCGTCACGCAATCGATTACTAATTGAACTGCAGCCTCATGATCGCGAAGTATATCGATTAATCGGCCAGGCTCGATGTTCGTGCTGGTGTGCGCGACGAGATCCTCGAGGAATCCATTGGCTACGAGCGCCTCCGTGGTCCCTCTATCCAGGTCGTACAGGCGCTCCAAGATCCCAGTCTCCACACTTAAGCGACGAATTAACCGATTATTGAAATCGGCGAGTTGCGCCCCACTCGATTGCTTAAGCCGATTCTTGGCCGCTCGCCAGCTTTCGTATAGAGACTCGAAAGCCCCCTGCTCGACCTTCCGATCCGAGTCCGAGAGTCTCTCGATAGGTTCCCATTCAAAGTCGGGCATCGACATAAAGTATTAGTATGGCATTCGTTTCGTGGTTGTTTTCCCATCCGTTGGCGGCGGGGACCGTGGCTCCGGATTTCACTTTGGCCGATGAGCAGGGGCGGAGCGTGACGCTTTCCGCGCTGCGGGGACAGGAGGCTCTGCTTGTCTGGTATCCGGGGGACGATACGATGATCTGCACGAAACAGCTCTGCGCGATTCGGGATTCGTGGGGGGCCTTTGCGGGGATGGCTGTCTTCGGCGTCAACTCGCAAGGGGCGGGGAGCCATGAGAAGTTCGTGAAGAAATATGACTTTCCGTTTCCTCTGCTCATCGACCCGGGGCAGACCGTGGGGAAGCTTTATCACACCCACGGGTTAATCGTGAAACGGACGGTGTACCTGATCGGCGCCGACGGGGTGATCCGCTATGGGAAGCGGGGTAAACCGTCGGTGGAAGAGATACTCACCCACAGGCAGGGTGGCCATGGGGGTTAGTCCGTGGACACCCGCGCGC
>CANNLB010000603.1 GCA_947505565.1 Acidobacteriota bacterium
CCGGCGCGGCCTGACCGAGCGCCACAAGCCCATGCTCGTCGGAGAGGCAGCGCAGTCGGGGCCGGTTGGTCGAAAAGTTTTGGCGAGCAGGGCTCGTCAATTCTTCGCGAGTGCCGAAGCGCAGTCGACCCAGAACCGTTCAAGACCAGCCCCAGGAGCAGATCCGACCCGGCATCGTTCATCCGAATAGAGCGTATTGGCGGACCGCAAGTAGGCGAAGGAGCAGGAGTTGCGGCCATCGAGCGAGCCATTGATCAGGACTTGGAGGACATTCAGATCGGCCGCTCCGTTGCCGTCGGAAAACGGGATGGTGAAGGTCGCGGTGGCGCCGGTTCCGCCCGTCGGGCTGAAGCTGCCGATGTTTGGCGTGACGTTGACGGTGCCGATGGTCAACGTCGCCAGCAGCGACGCCGGACTCACCGAGCCGGGGGCATCGGTGGCTGAACCGTAGATGTTCCGCAGTCCCACAAACGCCGGCAGGAAGCGGACGCTGATCCGCAGGGTCAACGTCGTTCCGGTGACGGTCACCGTGGACGCGCCGATGTTGATCTGGCATTGGTTGTTGGCCGGGGTGGTGTTCACGCCTGGCGTCAAGAACTGCCAACGGGAGTTGGTGTCGCCATAGAGCCGTAACTCGTTCGCCGCGCGGCGCTACTCAATGCGGCAAGCATCGGCCTGCCCCGCCCCAACGGCAAACCAGCGGTTGAGATTGCCCAGGGTGTTGGCGCCGGCGAGATCCGTAAACACGGCGTCATGTTTGGCGCTGCCGAACCCGCCGCGGAGGCCGAAAGCATTTGGAGGGAAAGCTCGGAGTAGGGATAAACCCACTCTGGCGTGCTGCCAACGCGGGCTGGTTGAAACTACCCGCGTTCGTAGCTGCCCGGAAGTTGACGAGGCGGGAATAGGAGGCATAGACGGTCTTGGTGGCGTTCTCATAGTGGCCCAAGGCTCCATCGTCGCACTGCGTCGAGAAGGCCGACGGGGTCCAGCCATCGATTGTTCCCGTCGCCCCGGGGGATCCGCCGCGCGTGCAGAGCGGCGGTGGTCTGCTCGTAATGAGCCAGGGTGAACGTGCCGCCGGCTTCGACCTGTTGGAGGTTGGAAGCTGCCAGCCAGCCGAGGCTCTGCTTCTGCTGGGCCGCAACATGGCCCAACAGATACGCGCTGCCGGTGCCTTAACAGACGCCCATGAGGGAGAATCGATCGCCATACTCATCGTGGGTCCCGCTCGCGTTCAACCCGTTTAGGACCTCAGCGCCGTAGGCCAAACTACTGGTGTGGCTCAACCCCATGCCGTGGCCGATCTCGTGGACCAGCGCGCACGTCGCCAAGCCCGCGTTTCCGGCAATTTCTGGCCCAACCAGGCGACGGAAGCAGTTCTACTCCCGCTGATGGGAGAGGTGTTATTGCGGCAGCCGATCGTGCCCAAACCGCCGCAATTGCCGGGTAAGACGAAGATCAACCGGGTGTACTGCGTCCGGTCGACGCTGGTATCCGCGGCGCCGATGCCGGCCGTTCGGATCTGGTCGCCCCGAGGGGAGCGCTTGGCGCGGGAAGTTGACAAGAATGATGGCCACCCGCTGGACACCGATCGAGGAGCACGACGAGGCCGTTCGGGGAGCGGTGGTCAAATCGACGAGACTGGGGGCGATCTCTTCGCCGACGCGCATGCCCCGGACGCGGATCCGGTCGGCGCAGCGAATGGTCAGCCCAGGCTCGACCAGATGCACTTCGCGCCCACCGACACGCAACATCTCCGGGCTATCGCCGTTTTCGAAATCGTCCCAGACGCTGCGCTCGGTTTCAGGCCGCATCCATGCTGGGAGAAGGTTGGTCCGCTGCGCGAGGTCGGCCATGGTCGCCACGCGGGAGGGCTGATTCCAGGCGTGCATGCGTACCGCGCGGTCCTGCCTCCACAGCACCCCAAGCATGCCAAACGCGAGTAATACCAGCCGTAGGGAACCCATCTGGCGTCAGCCTAACATCGATCCTACCCGATTACTCTCCGGCGATTCCCCTAGCTAGCTCGAATTGTCTGCGCTACTCTGGAGTTTCGTGAATGAAAAGCTCGATTCCCTTCCCCTGCGCTCCCGCACCCCGCTCGCCTGGGGTCACTCCGCGCTTGCTGATCCGATCGCCCTGCTGAACGACCACGCATTTCTCGAGATGAAGGCCGCCCATAACGCGATGGACCTGATGACACGCTGGCCGAACGTATGGCTGCCGGGTTGGGTGGAAGCGATGACTAGCGTGGCGCGCGACGAGGCCGCCCATCTAGCGCAAGTGACCCGGGTGCTGATCAAACGCGGCGGGCGCCTGGTCCGTTCGCACAAGGCCGCCTATCCGCGCGACCTGCGGGCCCACGTCCGCAACGGAGGCTCCGATGAACTGCTCGACCGGCTGTTCGTCTCCGCCCTGATTGAAGCCCGATCCTGCGAGCGGTTCGCGGTGCTGGCCGAAGCCGCCGCGGAGACCGAGCCGGAGCTGGCTAAGTTCTACCTAGCGCTGTTTTCGTCCGAGTTGGGGCACTTCAAGATCTTCCTGAAACTGGCCCACAAGATCGCGAATAAAGAGACGGTCGAAGCGCGGTGGTCGACCTGGCTCGACACGGAAGCGGCGGTGCTGGCGGCGCAGAAACCGGGGTCATTAATTCATTCGGGGATTCCTTCCGGCTTGCCTTCGGCCCTCGTTTCGTGACACCCAATTAGCTGGGAATGGCGAGCAGACAATCGAGCGTCCTTCAGGGCACACTGAATCTTCTGGTGTTGCAGGCGCTGGCGATCCGAGGTTCGCGGCACGGCTACGCCATTGCGACGGAGATCTTTACGGCCTCGGAGGACCACCTGAAGAATGAGGAGGGGCGCATTACCCGGCGCTGCACCGGATGGAGCAGGACGGCTGGATTTCGGCGGCATGGGGAACTTCGGAGTTGGGGCGGCGGGCTCGATTCTACGAGATCACCGATGCGGGGCAGCGGCAACTGGATTCCGAGAAGGAGCACTGGCTGGCGATTACCAACGCGGTGAACCACGTCCTGCAATGGGCTTAGTCGAGTAGGGCGGCGTAGGTCATTTGGACGAAGGCGGTTCGTTCGTCCGAGCCACCTTCGCGGTGGATCATGAAGATGCCGATGAGGTCCTTGGCGGGGTCGATGAAGTAGTAAGTGCCGTAGCGCCCGCCGTGGCCGTGGGTG
>CANNLB010000604.1 GCA_947505565.1 Acidobacteriota bacterium
GCGAGCCATCCAGCCAATTGCGGAACATGACGTGAATCTGGCCCTGCCCATCGATGGTCACCGACGGATGGCAACACTCGCAGACGTTGCCGGCGGGAGAGGCATAGACGAGCCGATTCGACCACGTCACCCCACCGTCGTTTGACAGCGCCCCGTACACTTTCATCCCCGGTATCCGGAGGTCCAGCCAGACGGCGAACAGCTCGCCCCTGGGTCCAACCGCCATGCCGTGGAGCCCTTCGCGGGCCGATTTGGGGACGTCGTTCACGGGCGAGGGTTGGCTCCAGGTTTTGCCGCTGTCGCGCGAGTTCCAGGCCGACAGGGTCCCGTCTGCAATCGCGCTGACCACTACATGCTTGCCGTGGACGACGACTCGGGGCCCACGATGACGTCCCACCATGAACGCACCGCTCCCCACGGCGATCGGTGGCCCGAACGACGCTCCACCGTCATTCGACATTGCGACAGACAGTACTTTCCCGTCGCTATAGGCAAGTGCGACGGCGGCCCCGTCAGAGGCGAGTTGGGGTTGGCGCACCCCCGGAATCAAGGGAAGCACGGCGAAAAGCAGAAGAGCAATCATGGGTTCATCTTACACGGGCTACGCTCGGGTTTTCGCCGGGGGAAGGTTGCCTGGCAGGCCTTCGGTGGTTTGGACGATCTGGTGCAAGACGACCCTCGAGCCATTCAGGATATAGAAAAGCGCTCCGGTAGAGCCCCTCTTCGAAGACGGCTTCCCAATCGAAAGAGATCGTGGCTTCGGGTGAGACGGAAAATCCTGCGAGCCGCACCGAGAAGTGTGGAGAAGCGACTGGTGGGCGCGGTACCGTTATCCGGGGTGGCGGCAAACGCCGTGGGAGCCGTAACGCCTGCCTATTGCGCTCAGGATCGGGAACCTAGCATAGCGACAAGACGATAGACGACAAGGTTGGGGAAAGTGCTTACTCGCTGCATCGGGTGGGTAAGGCCGCCAAGAGCGAAGCGGCGGCGGGAATGTGGGAATCGGGCCTGGGGGCCCAGGGAGGTGCGAAGACAGTGGAAAACAGCCTTTGGCGTTCCCCGCCTACGGCCGACCATTTCTACAACCGACCTAGTGGCCGAGCACGCTTGGTTTCCCCTGGCGGGCGAACTTTGCGGGGCGGTTCTACCCACGGCAAACAGCGACGAACCAAAAGCGGTTACCGGGATCGTGCCACCCAGTCGTACTTCACTTTCAATCGTCTATTCCGTAACGGCGGCATTAGCCATTTGCATGTAGGCATACTTAGCTTCGGGAGAAGCACCCGTGATTTGGGTCAGAAATACGCCGACGGTTTTCCGCGCCGGGTCCACCCAGCCGTGGGTCGAAAACGCTCCGCCGTGGCCATAAGTGCCTTTCGATAACAGATGCACCTCGCCGCGGGGATCGTCGATCACCTCCCAGGTCAACCCAAACGCCGTGTTGGGCATGTGGCCGGAGCGTAATTCGCCGGTTTGCTTACTGGTCATCAACTGCAGCGATGCCTGCGAGAGAATTCGCCGGTCGCCGCTCAATAGGGCTTGGTAGAACCGTGCCAGATCCTCGGCTGTGGAATACATGCCGAACTCCGGCGCGGCGTACTTTGACCTTGGTCGGGCGAGGGCCGATAAGCCGCCAAGGATGGTACCATCCGCGCGCTCAAGACCCGTCGGAGTCAGCTTGTAGACAATCGCGAGCCGGTCTTTTTTCGTCTCCGGCAGGAAAAAGTGGCTATCCTTCATTCCGAGCGGTTGGAAGATCCTCGTTTCGAGGAACTTCTCGTAGGGCATGCCGCTGGCGACCTCGATGATTCGCCCGAGCGTGGCGATCCCCTGGTTCGAATAGCTCCACTTGGAGCCGGGCTCAAAATCCAGCGACTGCTGCGAGAAGACGAGCACCGCGTCGGCCAGCACTCGGTCTAACTTCTGGTAGAGCTCGCCGATGCCGGGCGGCGGGGCACCGGGCAGGCCACTGGTATGGGTCATCAGGTCGTGGATCGTAATGGGCCGGGCGGGCTTCTTCAACGCTCCTTGCACTTGCAGCATCTGGCCACGAAACTCCGGCAGGTGCTTTTCGACCGGATCGCTGACGGAGAGTCGCCCGGCCTCGGCGAGCATCATGATGGCCGTGCCGGTGAAGGGCTTGGTCATCGACATGATCTGGAAGATCGAATCCTTGCGCATGGGCTTCTTGTTTTCGATGTCCTGCCAGCCGACGGCTTCGAAGTGCACTAATTCGCCCTTTTGTTGGAACAGAGTGACTGTGCCGGCGATGCGCTTTTGCTCGACGAGCTCCCGCATCCGCCCGGCAATCTTAGCCAATTGGCCGGAATCGGCCGCCCAACCCACCGCAACGACGAAGAAAAGCAGAAAGCGCATGATTGGGTACTATATCACTCCTCGGACGGTGTTACGATCCGGCTCTAAACGACCAAGCCCCCCCTCCGGAACGCGCCTTCGCAGCTACGGGGTCGTTCGTGTTCTCGGTCCCGGCGGCATCTGGGCGAAGTCTATTTAGCGCGGGATGAACGGCTCAACCGCGAGATTATGGTGAAGTTCGTCATGCCCGAAAAGGTGGCCGACCCGGATACCCGGAAGCGCTTCTTGCGCGAGCCTCGGCTCGCCAGCCGTCTACTCCGCCCTTCGACCGCGGTGATCTACGAAGTGGGCGAATGGCAGGATCAAGTCTTCCTGGCCGTGGTGTACATGCCGGGCGAAACGCTGAGCAAACGGCTGAAATCGGGGCCGTTTCCGGTGGCTGTGGTGTTGCCGATCGGGCGGCAACTGGCCGCGGTGTTGGCGGCGGGCCATCGTCAGGGAATTGTGGATCGGGACGTCAAGCCGGGCGCGGTGGCGGGGACGCCGGCCTACCTCAGCGCGGAACGGATCAACGGCCAACCGGGAGACGCCCGGCACGATCTCGGCGCCCGGCGCCAACTGCGAAACCGGCTCCGAACCCGGGCCAGTGAAGACCGTCGCTCTTGTGCCGAAGATGGCCGTAACGGAGGTCACCGTGCGATCGGCTACTAAGCCCGGGTTCGTCTACCCCCGGCCATAGCCGGGTTTTTCGCCTCCTCGCTGTTTGGTGTGGGTAGCGAAAAAGCGCTGAGTCGGAGGGGCTTTCGGGTCGATGAAGGAAGCATGGACTGCGGGGCGGGCTTGTTCGGAGTTGAGCGCGTCGTCGCCGAATCGTCT
>CANNLB010000605.1 GCA_947505565.1 Acidobacteriota bacterium
CGCGGGCGAACTCCGCACGCTGGACTTGGCCAGCGCCAACTCCGTCCGCCTGACGGATCCGCTCCTCCAGCTCAAACTCCGCGAGTATCTCCAGTCCATGGCGGGGCTGCGGACGCAGGAACAGCGGGCCGTATACATCGACGGCGAATCCACCCGCTCCCGGCAGATCCGCGCCAGCTACCTGCTCCCCACTCCAATCTGGAAATCCAGCTATCGCCTCATCCTGGGTACCACGCCCATGCTCGAAGGCTGGGCGATCGTCGACAACACCACCGACAGCGACTGGACCGGAATCAGTCTAGCGCTCGTCTCCGGCAAGCCCGTTAGCTTCCAAAGCCGACTCTACGACCCCAAATTCATCGAACGTCCCTTCGCCGAGCTCGCCGAGGAGCGGGCCGCGGCCCCCGAGCTCTACGCCGCCGGCCTCGGTGGCGGCGTCGGCAGCGGCGGCCCTCCAGTGCCCTCCCCGATGGCGATGGCCGCGCCGATGGCGAAGCGCTCCATGGCCCGCGCCGAAATGATGGCCGAGGCCGCCTTCGCCCCCGTCCAAAGCAACGTCGTCGTCAACACGGCCGGTCGCGACCTGGGGGAACTCTTCGAATACGCGTTCTCGACTCCAGTGACGGTAAAAAAGAACGAGTCCGCCATGCTCCCCTTTCTCCAGCAAAAGCTGGAAACCCGAAAGCTACTCATTTACAACGACGAGTCCCAAGCCAATCCCCGCACGGCCTCCGAAATCACGAATAACACAGGCAAGACGCTCGACGGTGGCCCCATCACCGTCTTCGACAACGGAGCTTACGCCGGCGAAGCGCTCGTCGAAACGGTGAAAGCCGGGGACAAGCGGCTGATCTCTTATGGCATCGATCTCGGCACCCGCATCACGACTAACTTCGACAGCGAACAACGCCAAATCCGTGAGATCCGCGCCAATCGCGGGATCCTTACCGCCAAGGCGAGCACCGAAGAAACCAAAACGTACACCATCAAAAACGTCGATCCGCGAGGCAAAACGCTCATCATCGAACATCCCCTTCGCGGCGGCTACAAGCTGATGGGCCTCACCGCCAGCGAGAAGACCGCCACCGCCTACCGCTTCTCGCTGAACCTGAAGCCGAACTCCGAGGAGAAATTCGTCGTCAAGGAAGAGTACGTTTACGATCAGTCCTACGCCATTTCGTCCAGCACGCCGGACCAGATCCTCATCTTTCTGCGCAACCCGAACCTATCGCCCGCGGGCAAGCAGGCTTTGGAAAAAATCCAGTTGCTGAAGAGCCAGATCGCCGAATCCGACCGTCGGCTGCGCACGACCGAAGCCCAGTCGGCCAGCCTCGAAAAGGACCAGGAGCGCCTCCGGGAAAACATCCGCTCGCTGAACTCGGTCAGCGGCCAAGCGCAGCAGGTTCAGCGCTACGCCAGCGACCTGTCCACCCGCGAAACCAAGATCGTGGAACTCCGCGATCAGGCCCAGGCAGAACGGCAGAAGAAGGGTGGGTTAGAATCAGAGTTGAATGGCTTTCTGGCTACCGTTACCTTCTGAGGCTCCCGTTTGCGCATAGCGCTGATCGGCTACGGCAGTGTAGGGAAAGCGTTTGCTCGGCTCCTCGAAAGCCAACGCAAACGTTTCCCCTTCCGCATCACCGCGATTCAAACCCGCAAGGCCACCGCGTATGATGCCAAGGGACTCCCCGTCAGTCCTGCCTGGGGCCCCGCGGCCACCGTCGACGAGTTTCTCGATGTTGCTCAGCCCGAGGTCGTCATCGAAATCACGTCGCTCAATCCGGTCGACGGGGAACCCGCCATCAGCCATATTCGTTCCGCCTTCGCCCGTGGCATCCCCGTCATCACCGCAAATAAGGGGCCCATCGCTCACGCCTATTCCGCCCTCCGGGCCGAGGCCGCTGCCCGCCACATTCTCTTTCGTTTTGAATCCACCGTCATGGACGGCTCGCCCGTCTTCAATATGGTGCAGCAGAACCTGCCCGGCATAACCATCCACGGCTTCAGCGGAGTGCTGAACTCGACGACCAAAATCGTTCTCGCCGAAATGGCCAAGGGCAACTCGCTCGCCGCCGGCATTGCTCTGGCCCAGGAAATGGGCATCGCCGAAACGGACCCGTCGTACGACATCGACGGCTGGGACGCCGCCGCGAAAACGGCCGCCCTCGCCAACGTGCTGATGGGCGCAGACGTCACACCGCAAATGGTCGAACGAACCGGCATCGCCGACGTTACCCCTGCACATGTCCAGGAAGCCGCTGCCGCCGGGTTCGTGATCACACTCGTGAGCCGCGCGACCCGTCAACCCGACGGCACTTTGCGGCTCAGCACCCGACCAGAGCGCCTGCCCGAAGACGATCTCTTAGCCAACGTCGACGGCACCTCCAACGTCCTGCTTCTTCACACCGACCTCATGGGCACCCAAGGCATCATCTCCGTCTCCCCTGGCGTCGAGCAAACCGCCTACGGCCTCTTCTCCGATCTCGTCGATATCGCTAAACAACTATGAAACTCCTTCGCTTTCAACACAATAACCAGATTCATGTCGGAGCCATCACGCCGGAAGGAGTGATCCCCTTCCCTTCGAACGACCTGCTCGCGTTGATCGAAGCCGGCGCCCTCCCGGTCCCAGCCGGTGCCCCCATCCCCCTGGCCGATGTCACCCCGATCCTCCCCTATGACATCCCGCCCAAAATCTGGTGCATCGGTCTCAACTATCACTCCCACGCACTCGATATCAACGCCGTGCAACCCGAACAACCAGGTAGCTTCATGAAGCCCGCCTCATGTATGTTCGCGCCCGAAGGCGAGATCATTCTGCCTCCGCCCGCCGTCTCTGACGATGTCGACGCCGAAGGCGAACTCGCCATCATCATCGGCAAGAAGGTAAAAGGCCTCACCTCGCTCGACGAAGCGCAGGACGCTATCTTCGGCTACACCACCACTCTCGACCTGACCGCCCTCGACGTTCTCTCCAAGAACCCCCGATATCTCACCCGCGCAAAGTCGATGGATACCTTCTTTTGCTTCGGCCCGGTCATCGTCACGAAGGACGAAATCGCCAACGTTGATGATCTCGAAGTCATCACCGAGCACAACGGCGCCATCTGGTCCCGAGACTACGTCCGCAACATGAAACACCAGCCTCTCGAACTGGTTCTTTTTCATAGCCAAGCGATGACGCTCTAC
>CANNLB010000606.1 GCA_947505565.1 Acidobacteriota bacterium
GCGCAGCGCTCTTTCACCTACTAACTAAAAGAGGGGATCAGAAATCTCGATCGTCGTCTTCATAAACCCGTATTACGGCACTATATACCGATATTTATGGCGGCACTGTTCTTCGGTACCCCGTTGCATTCGAAGCGAGTTGAAAACAGAATATGGTTACCACGCGAAGTTTGTCTCGGCTTCGCGATTTCGAACCAACTACTTATCGCCGGCTACCCCTCCCTCGGCATCGGCGCCTTCAACCCCGTCGACCGCCACTCCCAAAAGCCGCTAACTCTCTGGCGACCTCGCCTTGCATCCGTAGCCGTCACAACCTCAAGTTCGGTGCCGGCCGCATCAAATTTAAAAATAACTTCCTCAGCGCCCGCAACGCCGTCGGCAACGACACTTTCAACTCCCAGTAGACCTCCCACGGCTCCCTCCGACTTCCTCCTTGGCCTCTCCCACGCTTGGACCTACGACACGCCTTCAACGTCCAACTCCGCACTTACGATCGCAGTATGTTGCTCCAGGAAGATTGGCGCATCAACCACCGCCTCACCCTAAACCTCGGCCTCCGCTACGAACTCTCCCTCCGTGGATCGAACGCTACAACAAAATGGGCACCATCGACCTAGATCCCAACCCCGGCCCAACCCGCGTCGGCTTCGCCTCCCAAGCCAACTCCAAAACAGTCATCCGCTCCGGCTGCGGCATCCATTACCGCGATATGGAGTTCTTCGGCGACCGCGAACACTGAGTCGGCAGTCCGCCCTTCGCTTATAGCGTCAACCTCGCCTCAACCCCGGAATCGCGCTCACGACCCAGCCCGCTACTCGTTGCTGATCCTTAGGCGCCCTAATATGCCACAATCGATTTTGATGCCTTCGGTTCAACTAATCACTCTCGATCCCGCCCATTTCCACGCCGCCCTCGTCCAAAAAGAGATGTACGCCGCCGTTTCTCCCCTCGTCACGGTCTACGCCCCTCTCGGCCTCGATCTCACCGAGCACCTCACCCGCGTCGCCCGCTTCAACCAGCGCGCCGACGCCCCCACCACCTGGGAACTCGACGTCCACGCCGGCCCCGACTCCCTCGCCCGCATGCTCGGCGAGCAGCAACCCGGCTCCGTCGTCATTCTCTCCGGCCGCAACAGCTCCAAAATCGAACGCATCGAGCAGTCCGTCGCTCACGGCTTCCATGTCCTCGCCGACAAACCCTGGATCCTCCGCTCCGCCGACCTCCCCCGCGTCGCCGCCGCCCTCGACGCCGCCGACGAAAAAGGCATCATCGCCTACGACATTATGACCGAACGCTACGAGGTCACCTCCCTCCTCCACCGCGAACTCGTCAACGCCTCCGCCATCTTCGGCACCCTCCTGCCCGGTACCACGGAGGAACCCGCCATCTACATGGATAGCATGCACCGGATCTCGAAAACCGTGGCCGGCGTCCCCATGCTCCGTCCCCTCGAATTCTTCGATATCGAACGCCAGGGCGAAGGTCTCTCCGACGTCGGCACTCATCTCGTCGACCTCACCCAGTGGATCGCCTTCCCCGATACCGCCATCGACTACCAAGCCGACATCGAGATGCTCGACGCCCGCCGCTGGCCCACCACTTTGAACGAGGAGCAATGGCGCACTGTCACCGGCACCGCCCCCCTTTCCCCCGGTAACTTCGACTATTACGGCAATAACTTCGTCTCCTATTGCCTCCGCGGTATCCACGTGCAGATGGACGTTCGCTGGGACCTCGAAGGAGTAAGTGATACCCACATGGCCCGCTTCCAAGGTTCGAAGGCGAGCATCGAAGTCCGTCAGGGCGCCGACGAAAACTACCGCCCAGAAGTCTACATCGTTCCCAATACGCCCGAACTCCGCGCCGAAATCCACTTCGCTTTGCGAGCTAAACTCGACCAACTCGAAGCCACGATCGACGGGGTCACCATCACCGACAGCGGCCACGAGTTCCTGCTCAATATCCCGGACCACCACCGCGTCGGCCACGAAGCCCACTTCGCCGAAGTAACTCGCCAATTCTTCTCCTACCTCGACGACCCGAAATCCCTACCCGCGTGGGAGAAGCCGAACATGTTGGCAAAATACTACGTCTCCACCAAAGGCGTTGAAATGGCCGCCATTAAAGGATAGTCGGCTTCCAATGGCATTCTCATGGTACCGAAGCCATAGCAACCAGCGTATGCATGGCGGGCGACACCATTGATATTCTTTCTACGCTCACCTCCAAGGTAGGCCAGTCGAAAGTCATCGAAATCGCTCCCAAGGAAGGGGAAGAGCGCATCTTCTGGGCAGAATTCGCCGGTGCATTCGACCGCATGGTGCCATAACTCACAACTTAACCAGCTACTCCCGAAGAGGCGGGGGGCGGCGTAACTCCATCAGCCCTACCTGGACTTGGAACTTCCACAGCCGAGTCCTGGAACGAATCGTCCGCCCCCACGCCGACGACCTCGAAGCCCTGCTCCGCAAGCAGCAGGGCCGCAGCCTCGAACTCGATCGCGACCCCCAAGCCAAACGCCTCGCCTACGCCTACGCCTACATCCTCCAAACCGTCGCCTTTGACGATCGCTCCCTCCGCTGCATCGCCATGGAAGTTTCGACCACTTCGCCACCCTCTTCCTCGAAGGCCCCTTTCCCGCCACGGCTGCCCTGCGCGCCGTCCCGTTCCTACCCGCCAATGCCTGGAAGCCCCTCCCGCCTAGAAGATAAGTTTCAGCCCGAACTGAATCACCCGCGGCTGATTGTTCTGCGCCGCAATCTGCCCAAACTGCGGATTCCCAAACGTCTGATTCGGCGGCGAAAAGCGAACCGTATTCGTGATGTTGAACATCTCCGTCCGGAACTGCACGTTTAGCCTTTCTTTAATCCGCGTGTTCTTCGTCAGCGTCATATCGATCTGCGAAGTCACATCGCTCCGGCAACCATTCATCGTCCGCCCCAAATTCCCAAACGTGTACGCCGAAGGATTCGAAAACACCGTCGCGTCCAGCCACCGGTCCGCCGTCGGATTCGAAACACACGGCGATGTCCCGTTCCAATTCGGCCGCTGCCCTCCCCCTTGCGAAAACGTATTATTCACGTTTGACCCAATACCCAACGGCCCACCCGAAAATCCCATCCAAATTCCGCCCATCTGCCACCCGCCAAACACTTTCGGCAAAAACCCCGCTTGCTTCTTAAA
>CANNLB010000607.1 GCA_947505565.1 Acidobacteriota bacterium
CCTCTGGAACCTCTTCCTGCCTCATAGTCCACACGGCGCCGGCCTGTCGAACCTCGAATACGCCCCCTTGTGCGAAATCATGGGCCGCGTCCCCTTCGCCCCCGACATCTTCAACTGCAACGCCCCCGACACCGGCAACATGGAAGTCCTCCATCGCTACGGAACCCCCGCCCAGCAAACCCAGTGGCTCACCCCCCTCCTCAATGGCGAAATCCGCTCCGTCTTCTGCATGACCGAACCCGACGTCGCCTCCTCCGACGCCACCAACATCGCCGCCACCATCGAGCGGGACGCCGACCACTACATCCTCAACGGTCGCAAATGGTGGACCACCGGCGCCGGCGATCCCCACTGCAAAATCATCATTTTCATGGGCAAATCCAACCCCACGGCCCCCCGCCACCAACAGCAGTCCATGATCCTCGTCCCTTTCGATGCCCCCGGCGTCAAGCTCGAACGCCTCCTCTCCGTCTACGGCTACGACCACCGTCCCCACGGCCACGGCGAACTCACTTTCACGAACGTCCGCGTCCCCGCCGAAAACCTCCTCCTCGGCGAAGGCCGCGGCTTCGAAATCGCCCAAGGCCGCCTCGGCCCCGGCCGTATCCACCACTGCATGCGCCTCATCGGCGTCGCCGAACGAGCCCTGGAACTCCTTTGTCGCCGGGTTACATCCCGCGTCGCCTTCGGCAAAAAACTCTCGGAAATGGGCTCCATTCGCGTCGATATCGCCCAATCCCGCATCGAGATTGAACAAGCTCGCCTGCTCACCCTCAAAGCCGCCTACATGATGGACACCGTCGGCAACAAAGCCGCCCGCACCGAAATCGCCGCCATCAAAGTGGTGGCCCCCAACCTCGCCCTCCGCGTTCTGGAACGCGCCATCCAAGCCCACGGAGCCGCCGGCGTCGGCCCCGACTTTCCCCTCGCCGCCTGGTGGGCCAACGCCCGCACGCTTCGCCTTGCCGACGGCCCCGACGAAGTCCACCTCGAAAGCATCGCCAAATGGGAACTCTCGCGCCCCTCTACCGCACCGTAAACGTCATCGGCGTCTCGGACGGAATCACGACCCAGTCATCAACGCCGAATCCTTCCCCTTCCCCCGCTCGCGCTCGTCATCGTGCTGTGTTCTGTCGTCAGCCGCAACAGCTTGCCGTTGCTCCGCGTCGATCGATCCAGCGTCACTGCGAAACCCGCTTTGCCCTTCAGCTTGCCGGCGTTCTTCATCTCCAACACCCGCAACTCAGCATTCGCCCCGCGCGCCGCAATCGTCCGTCCGCCCACCACCACCACGTCATCTACCAATGACGCCTCGGAAGTCTGCCCCACCCCATTGTCTTGTGAGTCAACCCGGTCGATCGTCCAGACGAAAATCACGGTCCTTGCCGGAATCTGCTGCTCCATCGCCCCGCTGGCCATCACCAGACCAGAAATAAATCGCGGTCACCGCCAAGTTGTCCGCAATCGAAAAATCCAAACCCTCCCGCCATTTTTACCCGCAATTGTTACGTACCATTCACACAAAGATGTCTTCCCGCAGCGGCGTCCCCGGCTTCACCGCATAACCCTCGAAGTCCGTCACCCCCGCCTCCCGCAGCACCGTTTCATCGATCAAAAACTCCCCCGTCCGCCCCCGGCTATCCCCCGTCAGCACCTCCCAAGCCGCCTCGCTCACAATCTCCGGCTTCCGCGCCTGGTCCACCGGCGCGTTCGGAATCACCTGCAGCGCCGCCGTCGCAATAATCGTCTGCGGCCACAACGCGTTCACCGCAATCCCCCACGGCCGAAACTCCTCCGCCATCCCCAACACGCAAAGGCTCATCCCATACTTGGCAATCGCATAAGCCACGTTCGGGGCAAACCACTTCGGCTCCAGCGTCAACGGTGGCGACAGCACCAGCACATGCGGATTCTCCGCCTTCCGCAGATGCGGCAAGCAAGCCTGCGTACACAAAAACGTCCCCCGCGTATTCACCCCCATCATCAGGTCGAACCGCTTCATCGTCGTCTCCGCCGTCGGCGTCAAGCTGATCGCACTCGCGTTATTGACGAGAATATCAATCCCCCCAAACCTCTCCACCGCCGCCGCCACCGCCGTCTGCACCTGCCCCTCATCGCGGATGTCCACCGCCACCGCCAGCGCCTGTCCCCCCGCCGCCTCAATCTCCTCCACCGCCGTATAAATCGTCCCCGGCAACTTCGGATGCGGCGTCGTTGTCTTCGCCGCCACGACGATATTCGCCCCGTCCCGCGCCGCCCGCAGCGCAATCGCCAACCCAATCCCCCGGCTGGCACCGGTGATGAACAACGTCTTTCCCGCAAGGCTCCGCATCGCCCTATCCTACGTCAACGCGGCGCTTGGCTCAACGCATACACTGCAAACGAAGCCAGCCAATGTTCCCCGCCGTAATTCCCCCCCCGTCACATTCGGCAACGCCGCGTCGATCAGCCCCTTCGCCGCCGTCATCATGCTCCTCCGCCGCGCCGAACCCGCCGGCAGCGCCTGCGCAATCCCGTACAAACACCATCCCCGGCTCAGATACAACCCATCCAAGTGCACAATCTGAAAATCGCTCCGATCAGAAACCACCGGAGCCTGAGTCAAATTCAGTAACCCCGCCGCCGGCATAAACCGCTTAAACCAACCCGAAAACTCCCCCGCCGGCAGCACCCGGCGCATCAAATCGGCCACCTCCAAATTCGGCGACAAAAAGTCCGTGCCGTCCGGCTCCTGAAATGCCGTCACTGCCGTATTCGCAAGGTAATAATCCTTCGCCCGCTGCACGATGAGCGCCTCAAACGCGCTATCCTTCACCGCCCGCGCCCAGTCCAGCGCAAACACCAATCCAAACGCCGTATTCGGATGCACCCCCGTCCGATTCGGGTAAGTCTGCTTCGGCAGATACCCCGCCCAAAGTCCCACCACCAGCTTCGTCAACGGCCGCAGATTCTCCGCCCAAACCCGCCCTTGCGGATCGTCCCACCCCCGCAACTCCTCGTCCAGTTTCAGCAGCCAAGCCCAGCCATAGGTCCGTTCAAAAGTCTTCGCCAGCTTATAGCCCTCGAAGTACCGGACCTCCCCCGCCAGCGCCTCCGACGTAAAACTCTCCGCGAGCACCTTTCGAATTTCCGCCGCTTTCCCAAGCCCCGGGGTCGTCTTCAGCAAACGCACG
>CANNLB010000608.1 GCA_947505565.1 Acidobacteriota bacterium
TCCGAACCCATTTGCTTCGCCTACGGATGCGAATCCGGTTTGGAACCCGCCGACGCCTCCGCAGCAACAGCCGCCGATGCAGTCGAACCCGTTTGCGGCGCCGGGCGCGGCTGCCAATCCGTTTGGTGCTCCGCCGCAGCAGGGCTTTGGTGGTGCTCCGACGCAAGGTTTTGGCGGTCCTCCGGCGGGTGGCGGGTTTGCGCCGAATCCGGCGGCTTCGGGCGCTTGGCCCAGCCCTCCTGAGATGCAGTGGTGGCTGGTTATCTTGATCGGGGGGGGTACGTGTGGATTGTTCATTTTTTATTGGTGCTATCGGCAGGTAGTCTTCGTTAAGAAACTTGATCCGCAGAGCAAGGCCATGAAGATGATCCTCGGGGGATTAGGCCTGATGTTTGGGGGACTGTTTATCGCCTCGATCCTAGGTGCGATTCTGGGTGATTCGATGGCGATTATTGCGGGCCTGCTCGGCATGGTAAGCAATCTGGGCAGCACCATCCTGGTGATTTTAGGCGTCTTTAATATGCGAACGTCGATTGAGCGCCACTACAACACGGTGGAGAACATCGGCTTGAAGTTGAGCCCGGTGATGACGTTCTTCTTCAACATCTACTACTTCCAGTACCATTTCAGCCGGATTGCGGAGTGGAAGAAGACGGGCCGTCTGGCCGCGTAGGGGGAGCCGTGCTATCCTAACTTTTGGAGTGTTTCCGGGGGTCAGGTGGGGCCTTCTAAATTTGATCCGATAATCAATGTCATGGAGTTCGTCTCGCACAAATGTGCCGGTGAGCATGCTCCTGAACGCAAGTTCCAGGGAGAAGCCTGAAGGCGCGCGGAGGGCTCCCCCGTTCCAAAAGACGGGTCAATGACGGAGGTTTCATGGATTCCCGGCGACATTCCAGACCTCTGCTTGCATGAATATTCTCTTTATCGGCGATGTATTCGCCTCGCCAGGGCGCCGGATTGTCGCCAACCTGCTTCATCAAATTGTGACGGAGGAGCGGATTGATCTGATCATCGCCAACGTGGAGAACTCCGCGGGAGGGTTTGGGGTAACGGCGGCGATCGCGGAAGAGTTTCTCTCTTTGGGCGTTGAGGTCATGACAACGGGAAATCACGTTTGGGACAAGACGGAGATTCATGAGTATTTGCCGCGGCAACCCCGGCTATTACGCCCAGCCAATTACTCTCCGCTGTTAGCGGGAACGGGATTGTATATGGGCAAGGCGCGGAACGGGGCGGAGTACGCTGTGATGAATTTGCAGGGCCGGACGTTTATGGCAACCCTTGACGATCCGTTTCGGAAAGTAGAAGAGTTGTTGGCGCAGATTCCAGATCGGATCAAGGTTCGGTTTATTGATTTTCACGCCGAGGCGACGAGTGAGAAGGTGGCGTTTGGATGGCATCTGGATGGACGCGTGACGGCGGTGGTAGGGACGCACACACACATTCCGACGGCGGACGAACGGGTGCTGCCGGGGGGGACAGCGTACCAGACCGACGTGGGGATGACGGGATCGTACGCGGGGGTGATTGGCGTCGAGAAAGGGCCGATCATCCGGAAGTTCCAGACGGCACTACCGATGCGGATGGAAGCGGCGAAGGGCATGGTTGAGTTGCATGCGACGATTGTGACGGCGGATCCGGAGACGGGTAAAGCGGTGAGAATCCGGCGTTATGAAATAAAGGAATAGGGCCAGTCTACCGGTAAGGTGGATAGGTGGCGTGGAACTCGATAAACAAGTCAGCTTCCCGGATCGTGCAGGTACTCTTCGTTCTCTCACTGTTTTCGTTGGCTGTGTCGGCCGGAGTAGATCGGGCGACGCGGATTGAGATGTTGATCTAATGGTCACAGTCACTACGGGGTAGCGAGGAGGTGGCCGAGAATGTGGCCAAGCCCGCCGAGTTGAGCCAGACGCAGCATCGCTTGCGTTTGGAGCTCCAATCGACGGTTTTGGGGTTCGACATCGATGCAGGCTTCGGCGGGAGAAGAGGCGACGCTGTACGAATGCGGCGGGCGGGACTTGCTTGGCCTCGGAGCGCTTTCCGCGATCGCCGCGGCGGTGATGCTGTGGCAGGGTCGGAAGGTGAAGGGTTTCGAACCGGCCTATGTTTCCTCCTCCACCCACGGACCAAAGGGATCCCGGTAGGCGGCCCAAGCGACCGGACCATCGACCATTTCCTGGTCGGAGAGCAAGCAACGGTTCAGCGCGGCTTCGATTGCGGACTGGTCCATTCCGGCTCCGATGAAGACGACTTCCTGCAAGCGGTCACCAAACTCGGGGTGCCAACCCTTGCCGAGGGCGTTGAGGGTAGCCTCGTCTTCGGGCCAGGCTTCCTTAGGGCTGGCGGCGTACCAGCGGCGGAGCGGTTCAACGCCGACGCAGTTTCCGGCCTGGGAGTAGACGCCGATGATGTCGTTTTTGGAAGCGAGCCACATCATGCCCTTCGCTCGGAGCACGTTCTCCCAGCCTTGGTCGAGCGCGGCGTTGAGCCGCTCAGGGTGGAACGGGCGTCGGGCTCGGTAAACGAAGCTGGAGATGCCGTATTCCTCGGACTCCGGGGCGTGAGAGAACTCTTGCAGTTCCTTGAGCCAACCGGCTGATTCGGCGACCAGTTCTTCGTTGAAGGCACCGGTGGCCAGGATGGCGCGGGGGGAAACGCGGCCTCGTTCGATAGGGATAACGGTGGCGTCGGGGTTCAGAGATTTGAGGATGGCTTGGAGTTGCTCCACTTCGATGGACGTCATGCGGTCGGTCTTATTGACGAGGAGGACGTTGGCGAATTCGATTTGATCGATGAGGAGGTCGGCGATGTTGCGCTGATCGTCTTCGTTGAGTTGGAGGTTGCGGTCGTGGAGTTCATCGAGGGAGAGATAGTCTTCGAGGAATTTCTCGCCGTCGACGACGGTGACCATGGTGTCCAGGCGAGCGACGTCGGATAGAGTCGCGCCGGAGTCGTCGACGAAGCTGAAGGTGGCAGCGACGGGCATGGGCTCGGAGATGCCGGTGGATTCGATGAGGAGGTAGTCGAAGCGGTTTTGCTCGGCGAGTTGGCGGACCTCTTTGAGGAGGTCGTCGCGGAGGGTGCAGCAGATGCATCCGTTTGACATTTCGACGAGTTGTTCGTCGACGCGACTGAGAGTGGCACCTTGGGCGACCAGGCGAGAG
>CANNLB010000609.1 GCA_947505565.1 Acidobacteriota bacterium
CCCTGTACAACATCGGCGTCGTTGGTCGGCTCATGACCGGCGGCCAGGCCCAAGAAATCTATTCCCCGCTGCTCCCGCTAACTGTCGCAGCCCTTGACCCCGAGGAGAAACCTGCCCAATGAAAAAAAATAGGATGACACGCCTTCCACTCCTGCTCCTTAGCGCCACCCTCGCCCTCACCGCGGCCGACCCCTCCGTCACCTTCCTCCGCGACGTAGCCCCGATTCTCAATAAAACCAGCTGCACCTCCGGCCCCTGCCACGGTGCAGCCAAAGGCAAAAACGGCTTCAAACTCTCGCTGCGCGGCTACGATCCCCAGTTCGATTATGAAGCCCTTCTCTATGACCTCTCCGGTCGCCGATTCAACCGTGCCGAACCCGCCCGCAGCCTGATGCTCGCCAAGCCCACCCAAAGCGTGGCCCACGGCGGCGGTCTCCGCTTCGATAAAAAATCCCCTTATTACACGACCATCTACAACTGGATCGCCCAAGGTGTCCCCTACGGCGACCCGGCTAAGGACAGCGTCACCGCCCTCGAAGTCGAGCCCCGGGAAGTCGCCATGGCCGCCCCCGGTGCCACGGCACAAGTCAAGGTCACCGCCCGCTTCGCCGACGGCCAGCTCCGCGACGTTACCCGCGAGGCCACTATCGAGTCCAACTCCCCCACCGTGGCAAAAGTCGATGTAGCCTCGCTCGTCTCCGGCGAACGCGTCGGCGAAGCCACCCTCCTCGTCCGGTATCAAGGAAAGTATTCCACCATCCCGGTTCAGATTCTCAACCCCAAGCCCGGCTTCGCCTGGAAGCCGCTACCCCAAAATAACTACATCGATCAGCACATCGATGCCAAGCTCCAAAAGCTGAAAATCCAGCCCTCGCCCGCTACCGACGATGCCACCTTCCTCCGCCGTGTCACCGTCGATCTTACCGGCCAACTCCCCAGTCCCGACGACGTCCGCGCCTTCCTCGCCGACCCCGCACCGTCCAAGCTCAAGCGCGACCGCAAAATCGATAAGCTCGTCGTCAGCCCCGCCTTCGTCGATCATTGGACCGTCAAGTGGAGCGACCTCCTGCAATCCTCCCGTAAGTTCCTCGGCGAAAAAGGAACCTACGGTTTCCGAGAATGGATCCGCGAGTCCATCGCCGCCAACAAGCCCTACGACAAGATGGTCCGCGAACTCCTCACGAGCCGCGGCAGCACCTACGACGACCCCGCCGGTAACTATTTCCGCGCCACGCGCGACGCCAAACCAACCATGGAAAAGACGACCCAGGTCTTCCTCGGCGTCCGCATGGTCTGCGCCCAGTGCCACGATCATCCCTTTGAAAAGTGGACCCAAAATCAGTATTACCAAATGTCCGCTTTTTTCTCTGCCGTCGGCCTCCGCCCCGGCTATGAGGTCGGCGAAGAGATCCTCTACGACCAACGCGCCGACTATGAAATGAAGCACCCGAAGGATTCACGCGTCGTCGCCCCCGAGTTCCTCATCGCTTCTTTGACCCCCACCAAAATCCCCGCCGGCCCCCAGCGCCGCGACGCCCTCGCCGAATGGCTCGTTTCGAAGCAAAATCCGTTCTTCGCCAAGGCCGTCGCCAACCGCCTCTGGAGCTACTTCTTCGGCAAAGGCATCATCGACCCCGTCGACGATATCCGGGCCTCCAACCCGCCCGTCAACCCGGCCCTCCTCGAAGCCCTCACGAAGGATCTCACCGACCACAATTTCGATCTCCAGTCCCTGATGCGGACCATCGTCAAGAGCCGCTCTTACCAAGCCTCCTTCGTTACCAACGAATGGAACGCGCTCGACGCCGATAACTTCTCCCACGCCCTGCCCCGCCGTCTCAACGCCGAACCTCTCATGGACGCCGTCGAAGCCGCAGCCGGAGCCCGCCCCAACTTCCCAGAGGTCCCAGAAGATACGAACGCCTCCCAGGTCCCCGACCCCCACGTCGGCGCCGAAGGCTTCCTCGATCTCTTCGGCCGCCCCACCCGCGAGTCCGCTTGCGAGTGTGAACGCCGTACCGACTTCAGCCTGCCTCAGGCGCTCAATCTCATCAATGGCAAGACCATCTCCGTAGCCGTCGCGGACCCGAAAGGCCGCGTCGCCAAGAACGTCCTCGCCGGTAAAACCGACGCGGCTATGGTCGAAGATCTCTACCTCGCCACCCTCTCTCGCCTACCCTCCAAGGGCGAAGCCGACTCCGGCACGAAGTATCTTTCCGGCGGCCCCCGCACTCTCCGAGCGCAGGATCTCCTCTGGGCCCTTCTCAATAGCAAAGGATTCCTCTACATTTACTAAGGGAGCGCACGATCATGTTGAACATTCCTGGACGCATCGCTGGACAAACTTGTGAAGGGCCCACACGGCGCGAACTCATGCGCATTGGCTCGCTCGGCTTGGCGGGTCTCCACCTGCCGGGCTTCTTCCTCTCGCAGAAGGCGGCGCAAGCTGCCGAAGTGGCGGACAAGTTCGCTGGCGCGCGCGGCTTCGGCGCGGCCAAAAACGTCATCATGATCTTCCTCCAGGGCGGCCCCAGCCACATCGATATCTGGGATCCGAAGCCCAATGCCCCCGCCAACATTCGCGGCGAATTCAAGCCCATCAAAACCAAAATCCCCGGCACCTGGATCGGCGAACACATGCCGATGATGGCGGACACGATGGACAAGGTCACCCTCATCCGCTCGATGAGCTACACCCCTAACGGCCTCTTCAACCACACCGCGGCCATCTATCAGATGCTCACCGGCTACCCGCCGGACAAAGTCTCGCCCTCCGGCCAACTCGAACCGCCCAACGCCGCCGACTTCCCCACCGCCGGCAGCCACATCTCGAAGATGATGAAGATGAAGGATGCCATGCTGCCCTTCGTCGAACTCCCCCGGCCGCTGCAGGAGTCCGGCATCATCGGCAAAGGCGGTGCCGCCGGCTTCCTCGGCAAGGCTTACGATCCCTATCGGATGTACCAGGATCCCGCCCAGAAGGTCACCCTCGAAGATCTCTCGTTGCGGAAAGAGATGCCTCCGGAGCGCCTCAAGGATCGCTTCGAACTGCTCAAAGGCATCAACGGCTCCATGCCCGATCTCGAGAAGGCGCTCAACGCCTCCGCCGTCGATGAATACTACGCCAAGGCCTACGATCTCGTTCTTTCCGGCAAGGCC
>CANNLB010000610.1 GCA_947505565.1 Acidobacteriota bacterium
CCCCCGACGCCATCACCAACGCCTTCTGGGCAGCCTGCCACGGAGGCCAACTCCACACCGCCCAATATCTCATCAGCCGCGGAGCGCATCGAAACTGGATCGGCCACGATCGCCTCACCCCCCTTGCCGCCGCCCTGCGCAACGGATCCAACCCCGAACTCATCGCCTGGTTACGAGGCGCGTGTAGCCTTACAACTCGTGTAGCCTAACAACATGCACCGCCGCGGTTTCATCGGCTCCCTCGCCGCCGCCAGCCTCTCCGCCGCGCCCCTCCCGGCCATCGACGCAACCGCCCTGCAGCACGAGCTCACCGCCCTCAGCGTCTTCGGCCGTCCCCCCGGTGGAACCTTCCAAAGCGGCGTCAGCCGCATCGGCTACTCCGACGCCGATATCGCCGCCCGCAAATTCATCACCGGCCTCATGGACGCTGCCGGCGCCCAGGTCCGCGTCGACGCCGCCGGCAACATCTTCGCCCACCGCCCCGGCCTCGACCCCTCCCTGCCTCCCGTTCTCTTCGGCTCCCACATCGACTCCGTCCCCAACGGCGGCAACTTCGACGGCGACCTCGGCTCCCTCGCGTCCCTCCAGATCCTCCGCCTACTCCAAGAAAACCGCCACTTAACCCGCCGCCCCCTCACCGCCGTCATCTGGGCCTGCGAGGAAGCCACCTTCGCCGGTGCCAGCCTGAACGGAAGCCGCGCCGCCGCCGGCCGGTTGCTCCCCGGTGAACTCAATCACGTCTCGGGCGGCCTCGTCAAAGCCGAAGCGATCCGGCGCATCGGCGGAGACCCCTCCCGCCTCGAAAACGCCCTTATCCAACCCGGCTCCTATCACGCCTATCTCGAACTCCACATCGAGCAAGGCGGAACCCTCGCGCGGGATTCGGTGCCCATCGGAGTCGTCGATGGCATCGTCGCCATCGATCGCTACGAAGCCATCGTCACCGGCCTCGCCAACCACGCCGGAACCACCCCCATGGCCGATCGGCAGGACGCCCTGCTCGCCGCCGCCGAACTCGCCCTCGCCGTCCGCGAAACCGTCACCGGCGAAGCCGGCGCGCAGGTCGGCACCGTCGGCCACATGGAGGTCAGTCCCAACGCCGCCAATGTCATTCCCGGCCAAGTGCGCATGAGCATCGAACTCCGGGACCTATCTTCTGCCAAACTCGAACGCCTGATGGAGAAAATCCGAAGCCGCGCCACCGCCATCGCCGCCGAAAGCAAAACCACGATTCAACTCACAAAAATGGCCCATAACGCCTCCGCCACCGCCGCGCCCGAAATCCAGCGCTTCATCGAAGCCGCCGCCGCCAAACTCCGGCTCAACACCCGCCACCTCCCCAGCGGTGCCGGTCACGATGCCCAGATGTTGGCAACCCTCATGCCCATGGGCATGATCTTTGTCCCCAGCGCCCGCGGCATCAGCCACTCTCCCAAAGAACTCACCTCCTGGCAGGACTGCGCCAACGGTGCCAACGTAATGTTACAGACCGTCTTACAACTCGCCCGTTAGTTGGCACCACCCTTCACTGTCGCGGAATCTTCTCCCTCGCCCCACCCTTCGCCGGCTCATCCACTAACTTAATTCAGGTAGCGGATCTGCCGCATCAGCGGATCCTCGATCTCCTCTACCCGATAGCCGCGGATCACCCCCCTGATCCGCGATACGTTCGGGCCGATCCGCGGCGCTGGGGCTAAGAACGTGGCGAAGTCTACTCGCTTGTCGATCTGCTCTTGCCGCATCGTCTCCTCGTCGCCCGTCAGCCAATGCACGATCTCGTGCACCTCTTCTCTCGTCCGCCCCGTCCTTTCCGCCTTGGCGACGGAGAGCGGGTAAACGGCCGCAAACGCCATTCAAAACGCTTTCGCGTTGTCCCTGGACTCTTTCCGCTAACGCGGCGTTCCGCTGGCGAATTTAAACGATCGTCGCCAACGCCGCCGCCACCGTCGGATGCAGCACTAAGATCGAATCCACTCTCGTGATCTGGAATACACGCAGCACCCGTTCGGTCGTCCCGGCCAACCGGAACTGTCCGCCCGCCCCCGTCACCTTTCCGTGGCACCCAATCAGAATCCCAATCCCGGCGCTATCGACGTACGGCACCTCGGTCAAATCCACGACGATTCGTGTCTGCCCGCCCTTTATCAATTCCTCGATCACCCATTCGAAGCTTTGCGCGTCGCGCCCCAATGTCAAATTTCCCGCCAGGCGAACCAACTCCGCGCCGCACACAGCAACGCTCCGTTCAACCGTCAATGCCATAAGTCCTCCAAACTAAAACAAACGATCCTCATCATATAGCAAAACGAGCCCTCACCATCGGAACTTGCGGCTCCTGCCCCTATCCAATCAGGAGTACAATTCCAACAAAGAGCGCTTCGGTGTCCGCCGTGGGCCGAACAGTAAACGGTGTCCCGCGGGCAGTACCCTCCACCAGATAGCCAGGAGCGCCGCGACTGCCCAAAAGGGCAAAGCGGGTCATCGGGCCGCCATCCGCGGCATCGGCCGCCCGGCTAGAGATTGGCGTACTGCCGGAACCCTGCAAATCGTCACGATTCCTTCCCCCGCCCAATGCGCGGTTGGGGCATCGCACACAAGCCCGCGAACTCCCCCTACCTGCCGCCCACTACGCCACCGACAGGCCCATGATTCCCCCGGCGAACCGAAACGTGGTGACGCCCCCGTCGGTCATCACCCCTGGCCCGGGTAAAACGGCACCAAAGCCCGCCCCGACCGCGGAAGAACAGGTTCCGACGAACGATGGCCGCTGCAACGCGGTCAACCCGAAAAGCCGCCCGCCGCCACCGGTAGCCTCGTCTATGCTTCTTCCCCCATCTGCCGCCCTTATCGTACGAAAGCTCTGCCCAAGAAAGCGCGCGCTCACCACCGCCCAACCCACCGCATTTTGCCACCCCCAAAATCCTTCCCTCACCTGCGATTTGCTACCGCTCTTGATCGTCGAAACCCCCGCCAAACCCGAACCATCACCAAAAATCGGGTCCGAACATCCGCAGCCATTCTCGCCACCGCCGCGGCATCGGTTGCAGGAATGGGAAGTGCCACCATCGATCGCCACCTGCCGCAAAGGATTGTCACCCAGGCCGGTGGCCCGCCCGCCCGCTATGCAAGGGCCGAGAAATCACACCATCG
>CANNLB010000611.1 GCA_947505565.1 Acidobacteriota bacterium
TGTCGTCGTAATCGGCGAAGAAACGCCCTGGTTCAACCGCTGGTCCTGAATGTTAATCCCGTCCAGCGTAATGTTCAAAGCCCCCCGCCGCGACCCGCCAAAATTGTCTCCCAACAGCCCCGCCTGTGTATAAACCAAGCTCAACGCATCCCGACTCGGCAACGGCAAATCCAACACCTGCTGCGCATTCAACATCCCGCCCACTGATGACGTTTCAAAACCCAACGCCGTGTCCGCCGCCGCCCGCACCTCCACCACCTCACTCGTCGATGCCAACTGCATCGGAATGTTCAGTCCCTGCCTCGCCCCTACCTCCAGCCGTAACCCCTCAATCGTCACCGTCCGAAATCCCGTCCGCTCTGCCGTAATCGAATACATTCCCGGCGAAAGCGCCGGCACAACATAGGTTCCGCCTTCCCCCGTTTCCACCCGTTTCCCAATTCCTGTGCCCGTGTTCTTTGCCGTCACCGTGGCCCCCGGAATCACCGCCCCCGCCGGGTCGGTCACGGTCCCCGTCAACACGGCATCCGTGCCTTGCGCCCATAGACACATCGCCATCCCGAACCCGACCCACAATCTGAGCATCTTTACAGGATAATGCGAGTAGTGATGCTATCCCGCCGCCATCTTCTCGCCCTCGCCGCCGCGCCCATTCTGGCGCAAGACGAAACCGGTTTCTCCCCCCTCTTCGACGGCCGGACCTTAACCGGCTGGCACGTCAAAGAAGGCCCCGAATCCGCCTTCGCCGTCGACGACGGTTCCATTCTCGTCACCGAAGCCGCTAATTCGCCGACTTGGCTCGCGACGGACAAAATCTACGAAAACTTCGACCTCCGCCTCGATTTCTACGTCAAGGGCTGGATCGATTCCGGCATCTATCTCCACGCCCCCGAACACGGCCCCGCCATCGATTGCGGCTACTGCGTCAAGCTCTTCCACAAAAACGACGATCCGCCCAAGTTCGAGTCCATGGGCGGCATCTTCCCCCACGTCGCCCCTAAACTCACGAACGTCAAAAGCAAAGGCGAATGGAACTCCCTCCGGATGCTCATGGACGGCCCCAACCTCAAAGTCTGGTCGAACGGTGCCCTCGTCCAGGACCTCAACACCGACCAGCATCCCGAACTCCTATTCCGTCTCCGCTCCGGCCGCATCGGCCTCCAGTCTCTCTCCTATCCCATCCGCTTCCGGAACCTCCGCATTAAGGAACTGCCCGGCCGCACCCCCTGGCAATCGCTATATAGCACTCCGGCCGACTTCGAAAAGAACTGGTTCGTCGAAGAAGGCAAAGCCAAATGGATGCCCCTCGGCCCCATCTTCCGCACCGATTTCAATGGCCATCTCGCCAGCAAAACCAAGTACAAGGATTTCGCCTTCGAAACCTACGTCCGCGCCCGCAAGAATTCCAACGGCGGCATCTTCTTCCGCTCCGAAGGCTCCGGCAACAAACCCCATTACGAAGTCCAAATTCACGACGTCGAAGGCGCTGTCTATCCCACCGGCTCGCTCTACGGCATCCGCCGCGCCAAATACCCCCGCCTCGTCCCGGAAGAATGGTTCCTTTTCCAATTGATCGTCAAAGGCACTCGCTGCGTCGTCCGCATCAACGGTGAAAACGTCGTTGACTACAATGCCCTTGACCGCCTCGAAGCCGGTCACATTCTCCTCCAAGCACACCAAAGCGCCAGTTGGATCGAGTACAAGCAAATGCGCATCCGCGAGTTATAACGTCATGGCCCGAACCTCTCCCCTCGCCATCCTCTCCGAGTAAGTTGATTCGTTCCGCGCCGCCGGCACCTAGCAGCGCCTCCGCGAACTCGAAAGCCCCTGCGAGCCCATCCTCCGCTCCGACGGCGGCGAAGCCATTCACCTCGCCTCGCTAACCACCCAAAGCTCAAGGAACCCGCCATCGCCGCCATCGCCGCCTCCGGCACCGGAGCCGTCCGCACCATCTCCGGCACCATCGCCATGCATATGGAACTTCAGGAACGTCGAGGCCTGCGTCGTCTTCCAATCCGGTTTCACTGCCAACGTCGGCACCGTCTCCGCCATCCTTTTGAAGAAGGATCACATCATCTCCGACGAACTCAACCACGCCAGCATCATCGACGGTTGCCGCCTCTCCCGCGCCAAAACCCACGTCTTCCGCCACGCGGACCGCGCCGACGCCGAAGCCAAACTCGCCGCCCTCGAAGGTGTCCCCGGCCGCAAACTCCTTAACACCAAAGGCGTATTTTCTGCCGATGGCGACATCGGCCCCCTCCCCGGTCTCGTCTCCGTCGCCGAAAAATACGGTGCCATCATGATGGTCGACGACGCCCACAGCTCCGGCGTTTTCGGCGGCTACGTCTGCGGCAGCAAGGATTTCATTGACGCTCTCTGCCATCGAGCCCGGCCGTTTCTCCATCCTCCGGCCGTCACCGCCGCCTGCCTCGCCGCCTTCGATATCCTCGAAAACGTAACCGGACGGATCGACGCCCTCTGGTCCAACACCCGCTACTTCCAGTCTGAACTCGCCGGTCTCGGCTTCCCCACCGTTTCAGAAGGCCACGCCCGCATCCGCACCATCGTCATCGCCACCCACACCCGCCCCCAACTCGCCCGTGCTCTCGAAATTCTCTCGCGCACCGCCATCTCAATCGACTTGCTCTAATCGATTCTCGGAACTGTATCGCTTCTAAAGTTCCTCAGGTCTTCGACCGATACAGTAGATATGGCCCAAGGCTATCTCCGCCCCCGTCTTGAGGCTCTCCGCCGCCATCAGAACCCTGATGGGGGTTGGGGTTACTTCCCGGGCAAACGCTCTTGGCTCGAACCTACCGCTTACGCCCTCCTCGCCCTGCAAAAAGATAGCGAGTCGCCGGCGTGGCAAAAAGGCTGGCGGCTCCTCCGTTCCTGGCAGCGCGACGACGGCGCTTGGCAGCCCAACGGACACGTTCCAGAGGCGCATTGGGCCACTGCGCTGGCGATCACCCTCCACTGCGCCAACAAAATTCACGACGCCGCCTTTCGCAAAGGGGTCGATTGGCTGGTCGATACCTCCGGCTCGGAGACGCGACTTTTCGCTCGGCTCTTTGCCATGGTCTCGGAATCTCCCACCGGCCACGACCTGAAGTTCCGAGGCTGGCCCTGG
>CANNLB010000612.1 GCA_947505565.1 Acidobacteriota bacterium
TGGCTCGCTCGCACTCGCGCCGGCATCGTGGAGCCGCATCCGGGTGGATTTGTCCGCTTCGTCGGGGGAGAGGTCGACCAGGGTGATCTCGCCGAGGTTGCGGACCAAGCCGGTAAGGAACCGTTTGGTCAGCGGAGTGATCACCGTCACCGAACCCTTCTCGTTGTGGTGATGCGCCCATCCATAAAGCATGTCGTCCTTGACGAGGACGCCGGATTGGTCAGCTTCGGCTTTGGGCGGAGGCGTTAATGTGGAATCGGCGGGAAACCGCATGTCGGGCTCGCCGGGCCGGGTGTATAAGTACTGCACCCCGGGAAACCGGGACGAGAGAAAGACAATGAGACGGGTGGCGGGCTCGCGAGTGCCAGCGGCGTCGCCCCGCAGGACGGCGGCGGAGGAATCGTTGAGGACTTCGATGTTGCGACTGAACTCGGCGGCCACCAGATACGCCGCCGTTTGTCCGGCGAGGATCCATGCCCCAATCCAGGCGAGCGAAAACAGCAGCATCACCGGGACGACGGCTATAAAGACGTAACTGAACAAGAGTCGATTGCGGAGACGCCAGACCGAGTACTTCACGAGCCGACGAATGGCGCGGGCCGTCACGATGATGCCGGTGACCAGCAACACCAAAAGCAACAGCGGACGAAACATCGAATCCGGGGCGTAAAAGGTGACCCCGGTCCAGCCGAGTGCCGCCAGCAAAGCCGTTATCTCCAGCAGGCCGAACGGCATGGCCGCTAGGTGCGCCGGGCCTTCGGCGAAAATTCGTGGCGGGTTCTTGGGGGTGGGCGATTCGCTCACGAGTTTTGCGTATGGGCAATGCCCGGCGTCATTTCGAACTCTTCCTCGGGCGTCAGGTAAAGGCGGGTGAGTCCGTTGCGAAGGATGTTAAAGGCCGTGTCGACGTCATCGGCGAACTGGAAAATTTGGAGGTCCTCGGGCGAGATCAACCCATGTTTAGCGAGCGCCTCAAAGTTGAAAACCTCCTTCCAGAAGCTGGTTCCGTAAAGGAGCACTACGATTGGTTTGTGCAGCTTTTTAGTCTGGACGAGCGTAAGAATTTCAAAGAGCTCGTCCATTGTGCCGAATCCGCCCGGGAAGGCGACCAGCGCCTTGGCCAGGTAGGCGAACCAAAACTTGCGCATGAAAAAGTAGCCGAACTCCATGCTGAGGCCGGGGGTGATGTACGGGTTGGGCGCCTGCTCAAATGGCAGCGCGATGTTCAAGCCCACCGAGATTCCACCGGCGTCGAAAGCACCGCGGTTGGCGGCCTCCATGATGCCCGGCCCGCCACCGGTGGCAACCACGAAGCGCTGCGCGGACGAAGGCAGCCCGTCGCTCCACAGGGTGATGCGCCGGGCAAGTTCGCGACACTCAACATAGTAATGGGATAGCGGACCTTGTTCGTCGATCCGCGCTGACCCGAACATCGCGATCGTATCCCGCACCTTCTCGCGACGGAACTGGCGCAGAGGGCCGAGGTATTCCGACAGCATGCGGACACTACGCGCTTCCGGAGACTGCAGAAAGTCGTTATCTTGATAGGCCAGAGACGGCTTAATCGGCGGGGGCATTTTCACCTTGCGCTTTGTTCTCGAGGGCGGCGAGACGCTTCTCCAATTCTCGCATCGTCCGGACAAATTCCGGCAGCTTGGGGAACGCGGTGACGGCGCGGAGCCACGTCCGATTATCGAATGCCGGCGAGCCGGAAACTAGCGTACCGGCCGGGACATCGTGGCCGATCCCGCTCTGGGCGTAGGCGATCGCGTTGTCGTGAATCGTCAGGTGGCCCGAAACCCCGACCTGCCCGGCCAGCAACACGCTTTTGCCGAGAATCGTGCTGCCCGCCAGGCCGACTTGGGAGCAGATAATATTGTCTTCCCCCACGACGCTGGCGTGGCCGATCTGGACGAGATTATCGATCTTGGCTCCCCGCTTGATGCGCGTCTCGCCCACGGTCGCGCGGTCAATGGCGGTGAGCGCTTGAATCTCCACATCGTCTTCGATCACCACGATGCCGCTTTGCACGATCTTGTATTGCGTGCCCGTCGCCGTCTTGGCAAAGCCGAAGCCGTCGCCGCCGATGACGGCGCCGTTTTGCAAAATCACCCGATCTCCGATGCGGCAGAATTCGCGGACCGTGACGTGCGAATGAGCTAGAAAATCGTCACCGATCACCGCACCTTCGTAGATCGAAACGTGCGGATGCAGGACGGCGTTGCGGCCAATCGCCACGTGGGCACCCACCGCGACGAACGGGCCAATAGAGGCTCCGTCACCAATCATGGCCGTCGGGTGGATACAAGCCAAGGGATGAATACCGCCGTCGGGGCGGGGCGGTTGGTAGAACAGTTCCAGCGCCCGCGCAAAATCATGATATGGGTTCTTGCTGACGAGCGTCGCTATCCCTTCGATCGGCACCGACGCCAGGATCGCCGAGGCCAGCGACCCCTTGACCTTGGACGCATACTTGGGGTTGGCGAGGAAGGTTAACTGGCCCGCGACGGCTTGCTCCATGCCGCGGACGCCGGAGATCGACAGCCCTCCATCGCCGTGGAGGGCACAGCCAAGCTGTCGGGCCAGTTCGCTTAAAGGGATCGAAAGAGTCATAGGGGAAGTACACTGTTATTATGCAGAAGTCTGTTCCCCTGGCTGGGTGGATTTTTCTGTTGCCCTGCTCGCTGTGGGCGCAGGGAGAGTTACAAAAGGCCGCGGACGAGTTCAAACTGGCGACCCGGGACCTCGGTTTTCGGGCGGATTCGCCGGCTCGTTTGAAAGGCAAGCGCCCCTATCCCTGGAAGACATGGCACGGTCGCCTATCCTACAACCTGCGTAACGACCTGTTTGATGCGGTCCCGCACGAAATCGCCCAGCGCGGAGGCGGCAAGAATCTGCTGCGGCGCGGCCAGTTTGGCTTCAGCCTCTCCGGGCCGGTGATCGGCAAAACGACGTTTGCTTCGGTTTCGTTTGAAGGGGTCCGCGAGCGGATTGGGCGCAACTCGCTGCGAACCGTTGCTATTGAGCCGGAGAGGCGGGGTGATTTTTCGGCCACGGTGGACAGCGCCGGCGAGCCGCTACCGGTTTTCGACCCCGCGACGACGCGGCTGAATCCGAGC
>CANNLB010000613.1 GCA_947505565.1 Acidobacteriota bacterium
CCGTCGTCGACCGCCTCCTCGCGAGCCCCCGCTACGGCGAACACTGGGGCCGTCACTGGCTCGACATCGCTGGCTATTCCGACACCCGCGGCGACGCCGGAGACTCCGAACGCGAGACCCTCTGGAAGTACCGCGACTACGTCATCAAAGCCTTCAACTCCAACAAGCCCATCAACCGCTTCCTCCTCGAACAGTTCGCCGGCGACCAGCTCGTCAACTACAAGCCCGGCACCACCCCCACCCCCGATCAAATTGAAGCCATTACCGCTACCGGCTTCCTCCGGACCACCGCCGACATCACAGACAACCAAACCATCTACGAGGTCGACAAGTACTTCGACGCCCTTCAGAAGGCCATGGAAACCAGCATGTCCTCCGTCCTCGGCCTTTCCGTAGGCTGCGCACGTTGCCACGACCACAAGTTTGACCCCATCCTCCAAAAGGATTACTACAAGCTCACCGCCGTCTATCAAGCCGTCTGGGACCCGGAAAACTGGCTCGCCGCCAACCTCGGCTTCGGCCCCTGGCCCAGCCGCATGGTCCTCGATATCGAACAGGCGAAACGCGAAGCTTGGATCAAGGACGTCACCAGCTCCGACGCCAAAACCCTCCGCCGTCTCGACGACCTCCTGGAAGCCTCCTACCAACGCTTCCGTGCCGAACTTAAGGTGGGCCACGAACTCCCCCCGGAACGCCGCGTAGCCATCCGTAAAGTCATCGAGGACGATCCCGACCTCGAAGTCGATCGCAACGCCACCCGCGACTTCATCACCGACCAGGAACTCGACGTCCGCTACCCCGAGTTCGCCCAATGGAAGGGCGACATCGCCGCCAAGAAAGCCAACCGCCGCAAGAAGCAATCCGAGATCGATCCCAACTTCATCGAAGCCGCCTGGGACGTCTCAAAAACCCCCTCGCCCACTTACATCCTCCAACGCGGCAACTATCTCGCCCCCGGTGCCGAGGTAAAGCCAGGCCTCCCCGCCGTCCTCGATCACCCCACCAAACCCTTCCAGTTCCCTGACCCCCAAGCCCACCCCGAATGGCATCACACCGGGCGTCGGCTCACCCTCGCTAACTGGCTCGTCTCCCGCGAAAACCCCATTGTCGCCCGCGTCTTCGTCAATCGCGTTTGGCAGTTCCACTTCGGCGAAGGCATCGTCAAATCGGTCGACGACTTCGGCACCCAAGGCGACCTCCCCTCCCATCCCGAACTCCTCGACCAACTCGCCGTCGACTTCCAGGATAGCGGCTGGGACCTAAAACGCCTCACCCGCGCTATCGTCCTTTCCCAGGTCTACCGCCAGTCCTCCGCCGAGGTCCCCGCCTACCTAGCCGCCGACCCGTCCTCGAAACTCCTTTGGCGTAAACCCCCCATGCGCCTCGAAGCAGAGACCATTCGAGACTCTGTCCTCCAGGTCAGCGGCCTCCTCCAGGGCCAAATGTACGGTCGCCAGCAAGCCATCAAACGCGGCCCCGACGGCCAATGGCTTGAAGACGAATCCAAGGGCAACCCCAATCGCCGCAGCCTCTATCTCATGCAATCCCGGACCCGGCCCGTCGCCTTCCTCCACGCCTTCGACGCGCCCACCATGACCGCTGATAACCAAACGCAACGCTTCCGCTCCGCCCTGCCTTCGCAGTCGCTGGCCATGCTCAACGGGCCGTTCATCCGTCGCACGAGCCAGGCCTTCGCCACCCAAGTCTGGGAGCAGAGCAAAGGCGACTCCGCCGAAGCCCTGCGCCGGGCGTTCCTCGCCGCTTACTCTCGCCCGCCCACCCCCCGCGAACTGGCCATCGGCCAACTCGCTATTGCCGCCGAGCCCAACCCCCAGGAAGGCCTCCGCCTGTTCCTGCAAGCCCTCCTCGGGGCCAACGATTTCCTCTACAGTTACTGAGAACAGCCATGAAGCCTTTCCTATCCCGCCGCCAAGCCCTCCAGGAAGCCGCCCTCGGCTTCGGTGGACTCGCTCTAACGTCGATGATTGCCCGCGCCGCCGAGACGCCCACTTACTCGCTCCGGCCCCGCCAGCCGCACTTCCCGGCCAAAGCCAAAAACGTTATCTTCATCTATGTCGGCGGTGGCCCCAGCACCATCGACATGTTCGATCCCAAGCCGCTCCTGCGCAAGTTCAACGGCCAACCCGCCCCGTTTGAAATTAAGGGTCGCGCCCTCAACGGCTCGCAGGAAGTCATGGCCAGCCCCTGGGAGTTCACCCGCTCCGGGCGCAGCGGCCGCGAGATCTCGAACCTCCTCCCCTATTTCCAAAAGGTCGTCGACAAGGTCAGCTTCGTCCGCTCCATGCAGACCGACCGTATCGACCACTCCACCGCCCAGTTCACCTTCGTCACCGGCCGCGGCTTTACCGGCTTTCCTACCCTCGGCTCCTGGGTCAATTACGCTCTCGGCACCGAAAACCAGAACCTCCCCGGCTTCGTCGCCCTCGGTGAAGGCGCCAGCATCGGCTCTCGCGCCCACTCCTCCGCCTGGCTGCCGCCGGTCTTCACCGGCACCGCTATGCGTGCCGATCCCAAGTCCCCCATCTACGACATCAAGCGCCCGGACGGCATGTCTGCGGACCAGCAGCAGCGCCTGCTCTCCGTCGTCAACGAACTCAACCGCGAGCAGAAATCCGGCCACCCCCTCGACCAGGATCTCGAAGCCCGCATCGCCAACTACGAACTCGCCGCCCGCATGCAACTCGAAGCCCTCCGCGTTGCCGATCTCACCGCCGAAAGCCCCGCCACCCGCGACCTCTACGGCCTTGATGAAAAGGTCTCCGGCCCCTTCAGCAAGCTCTGCCTCATGGCCCGGCGTCTCGTCGAAAGCGGCGTCCGCTTCGTTCAGGTCTATGCCGGCGGGGGAGGGAACTGGGATACCCACAGCAACATCGCCGGTCAACTCCCCGGCCTCTGCCAGTACATTGATCGCGGCATGTCCGCCCTGCTCACCGACCTCGATCAGCGCGGCCTCCTCGCCGATACGCTCGTCGTCTGGTCCGGCGAGTTCGGCCGCCTGCCGACGATCGAATCGAAGAACGCGACTCCCGGCCGCGACCACAACCCCTACGGCTTCAGCATGTGGATGGCCGGCGCCGGCGTCAAGCAAGGC
>CANNLB010000614.1 GCA_947505565.1 Acidobacteriota bacterium
CAACGATGGACAAGTGAAGGACCAGGAGTTCGCTGATATCGGCAAGAAGCACGGCATTCCGACGTTGACCGATTGCGCGGCCGATGCGCCTCCGCTTGAGAATTTGACCAAGTACGTGAAGATGGGTTTCTCGATGGTAGTGTTCTCGGGCGGGAAAGGGATACGGGGTCCGCAGAGCGCCGGGCTTTTGTTGGGGAGCAAGGAGTTGATTGCGGCGGCACGGCTGAACGGTCCGCCGAACGGCGACGCGATCGGCCGGGGCATGAAGGTGAACAAGGAAGAGTTGCTGGGGATGATGGTGGCGATCGAGACGTTCCTGAAGAAAGATCATGGGGCGGAGTGGAAGGAGTGGGAGAAGCGGGTATCCTCTATCGGCGATAGCGTAAAGGGTGTGGAGAGCGTGAAGACAGAGCAGTATCTGCCGGTGATCGCCAATCATGTGCCGCATCTGCGGATTACGTGGGACCAGGACAAGATGAAGCTGACCTACCAGGAGGCCGGGAAGAAGTTGCGCGAGGGCCAGCCGTCGATTGAGGTCGTTCCGGGAGTAAAGGATTCGCTGAGTATTGGCGTGTGGATGTTGCAGCCGGGCGAAGATAAGATTGTGGCAAGGCGGATTCGCGAAGTATTGAAAGGCTCTTAGAGTAAGGATGAAAGAGCGTATCCCGAGCTGATAGACGGAGCGGGGCGGCGTATGCGTTCTGCTTCCCCGTGATCGGTATGACCCTTCGATTCTCGGCGCAGGCGCTGCCTGGGAAATCGGGCGTATTTTGGGTCCGGACTTGGGCCGCCATCCCGACGGGGGTGGCGGTTTGGGCCTAATGCCAAGCAGGAGGATTAGCGGAGACCGGAAGCGGGTGATTGGCCTTTGGTTCGAGGGGATAGGGACGCTTCTGATCGCGATAACCGAGTGGGCGCTGCCGATGATGCCGGAGGTAAAGCTGCGTGGTCTTCCGGTGGTTTCGGTGTGGATTAATGGTATTTGGTTTGGCGATGCCGGCGAGTTGATCGCGGACGTCGCTGGCGGCGTGGACGACGGGCTCGGCGTGCTCGTGGGTATGTAGCGGCTCCGGGTGCCGAACCCGATGCCGAACCATTTGCTGGTTTGGACGACACCGCCGATACTGTTTGCGGGTATTGCGGTGGTCGTATCTCGATTCGTTTATCAGCCAAGGGTGACGGTGAGCCGGGAGTGACATCGGACGTTGGCGCGGGAGGCGGCGATCAAGCTAATCGCGCCCCGGGCGGTGGCGCAGGGTTCGGCGGAGGCGACGGCAACGGCAGGGTTGCGGTCGCCGCAGATGGCCTCGGCGCCCCCAGAAATTGACCAGCTCTACTCGAATAGACTTAACGAGATCACAAACTGATCATGCCGCGTGGCATGCCGACGGGCGGGACCGTCATCATCCGTGCCGCAGGCGCGTATGTCGTTGAACCGTGCCGCAGGCGCGGATATCGTTGAATAGGCTTGGTCACCAACGTTTGCCCGCGCGGCCAGACCGAGCGCCACAAGCATGCTCGTCGGAGAGGCAGCGCCGTCGGGGCCGGTTGGTGGTAAAGTTTTGGCGAGCAGGGCTGGTCAATTCTTCGCGAGTGCCGAAGGACGGTGACGAATTTCGACTGCGGGATGACTGGACGCGCTACGGTGAGACGGAGTTGGCGAACGTCATCGATCCGGAGGTTTGGTTCGCTGCCGGGGGGCAGAGTGGGCAGGATAACGACTTTGCGAAGGTGATGGACCTTGGCCTCGGGAAGGCGATCGAGGAGGCCGAATCGGCGACGCTGACGCGGGACGGGACAACGACGGGGAGGTCGGCCGATATGGCACTAGATATGGCGCTGGGCGCCGATGGGGTGGACGCACCGTCGGACCTGTGCGCGAGAGACGCCGATACCGGCGGAGCTCGATGCTTTGCTGTTGGCATGCTTGGAGAAAGACCCAGCCGCACGGCCGCAGTCGGGCCGGGCGCTCCGAGAAGGGTTGGAGCGCTGCGAGGCGAGCCGGGATTGGGACGAGGGGCCGGCGGATCGTCGGTGGCGGGATCATGCGCCCGACCGGCAACGGCTGACACCCGCGGCTTAGGCGAAGGCCAGACGGACCTTTTGCAAGAAAGCCGTGACGATGGTGGCGGGGTCGCCCTCGCCGAGCGCTTCGATGGGCGTGAAGCCGCGATAGCCAACCTTGTCGATGATCCTACGGATGCGGGGGAGATCGATTTCGACCTTCTTCGTGCCGTACCAGACGTGCTCTTTGATCTGCCAGTTACTCGCGTAGGGCAGGAGCTTTTCGATTTCGGCGTAGGGGTCGCCTTGGCGGAGACTGCCGACGTCGAGGATGACTGAGAACCAATCGGACTTGACGAGGTTGACGACCCGGATGGTCTCGTCGGCGGTCTTCAGATAGTCGTCGTGGTGCTGGAGGCCAATGATGACGCCGCGTTTGGCACCGTACTCGGCGCACTCCTGGAAGGCGGGGACCATCCAGGCGAGGACCTGATCGAAGGTGTAGCCCTTGGGCAGTTCCTTACCGGCGAAGACGCGGACCATGTCCGAGCCAAGCTTGGCGGCGACGTCAACCCAATCCTTGACGAGTTGGATGTGACCGCGACGGCTGGAGGGGTCGGTGAGGGCAAAATCGTTGCGGACGCCGGTGCCGGTGATGGTGACGCCGTTGAGGAAGGCGGCGCGTTTGACGCCGTAGAGGAACTCGTCGGAGGGGACTTCGGGGTAGCCGGGGAAGTAGTAGCCGGTGAGGTCAACGCCGTCGAGTTGCTGCTGGGCGCAGTAGTCGATGACGTCGGGGATGGTCATCTTGCCAGCCATGAGTGGTTTATTGAAGGAGTAGGCGTTGAGACCAATCTTGATGCGGGAGCCGGCGCGGCGCTTGACCTCGCCTCCGGTCGCGGCATGGGCGGCGGCAACGGCGGCAAGCCCGCCGGTGAGGAGATGACGACGAGCAATCATAGGAGGATCTCTTTGAGGACGCGGGCCGGGGTGACGCCGACGAGGGATTCGTTGCGGCCTTCGTAGAAGAAGGTATTCTTCTGGTGGTCGAGGCCGAGGAGGTGCTGGATGGTGGCGTGGATGTCGGCGTGGCCGACGCGGAAT
>CANNLB010000615.1 GCA_947505565.1 Acidobacteriota bacterium
GGGAGAGGGAGTAGTAGACGTAGAAGGGCTGGGCGCGTTTTCGGGTGATGAAGTCGAGGACGAAACCGTGCATGAGATCGGGCAGATATTCTGTGTCGCGGAGAGCCTTTTTTTCGCCGTTGAGGAGGTAGGTTCGGGCTTTGGCTTGGGTATTCCAGTAGGCGCCGCTGCCTTGGAACTTGAGGTGTTCGTCGAAGCCGAACTCGGCGGGTCCGAGGGGGAGTTGGCCCCATTTGCCGACGGCGGCGGAGACGTAGCCGGCCTGGTGGAGGACGGTGGGGGTCATGGTTTCGACGGTTGGCTTCAGGAGACTGGTGGCGTCCTGGTTGGTGGCACCGGTGCGGAAGGCGTAGCGTCCGGTGAGGATGAGGGCGCGGGAGGGACCGCAGAGGGGGGCGGTATAGGCGTTGGTGTAGCGGGTGCCGCCGCGGGCGAGTTGATCGATGTGCGGTGTTTTGAAGTTGTCGGCGCCGTAGCAACCTAGGCCATCGATGCCGAGATCGTCGGCGAGGACGAAGACGATGTTGGGCTTGGGGTGGGGAGGGGTTGTTGGGCTGGCGACGGCGGTGGCGAGGGTACCGAGGGCGCGGAGGAAAGTTCGGCGGAGCATTTGAGCTGAGTTTAGCGCGGCGGGGGGTGGGAGAGAATGCCGAATTTTTGTGCGAGGGCGGCGAGACGGGGGTCGGCGGTCCGAAGTAGGGAGCGGTCGATTAAGGGGGAGGCGAGGAGGTGGATATCGATCCAACGCGTTTCCCGGCCGTAGAGGGGGCGGGATCGGACGAATTCGACAACGTCGCGGTGTGGAACGGGGGCCGAGCGCGGGATGCGGTGTTCGCCGTAGACGAGATCGTGGAGGGGCATAGGGCACGCAGTAAGCGAGAAATCGAATCCAGACCGACGTATCGACGATAACCACTGGGCGACCCGTCGTTTTGAGGGGAGATTTTCGCGACGTCCAGGCACGTGGATCCCATCGGGCTCAGAGCCAGCTAGCGCGATCAGACATTGATGGGGGCGGACCAATGCCTCGAGACCAAGCCCTTACCGTCTCGGTATCCGGGGCCGCATGGCACGCTAGCCTGGCTTGCTGGAGGAGGTGTTCGTCGATGTTCAGGTTTTTTTAATACCTCCATCGTGAGCATACTGATATGGGCGAATTTGCGATCGTATGAGGGCTCGGCTGGTGATGGCGACATCATCAGTCGGGAGAGCGCCGAGTAGCCAGAATCCCCCTATGCGCTAAGGTTTATCCCTAGGCCACAGTTTTTTCGCTTTAGGCCGAAAGTTTCGCTCGGTAGCCGCCGATATACGGACTAGTATGTCGGTAGAAGCATTTCTCTGGGTTCTTTTGCCTGTGTTCATCGCGGTTGGTTCCTCTTTGCTCTCTTTTTTCGTCATGCAGGCGAAGCTGGATGTAGCGGTCTCGCAAGAGAGGGAGATTATCGCGAAGCTGCAGGCGCAGCTGCAGGCGCAACAACAGTCGGTGGAGGACAAAGTCCACGCGGCCGAAGAGGGGGCTAAGCGTAGCTCCTTTGACAACTTCCTCGCCGATATTCGGGTGGAAGAACGGCATTACGTACGGGAATCGAAATTCTCGTCGTCGACCAAGAGGGCGATGGTGTTGCAGGAGCGGATGTATTTCCGGAACCTTCCGCTGTCGAATTGGGTGGAGCATGAAATGACGATTGAAGAAGGGGGCGACCTAATTCGACTGGCGAAGGCCGCGTCGGTGTTCAGCGGGGCCGTCGTCGCGTCTGACGAAACCGACGATCTTCCATCGGATGCGCGGATGCAGGTTGGGCCGCGACTGGTGCGGAAAGAACCCTTCGGTGGCCTGCTGGTTGGTTAAGGGCTCCGACGTCGGGGATCTGGGGGAGGGGAAGCGTTTGGCTGGACAGGGGCGGGTATTCGACGGCGCAAACAAGTGCCGCCACCATCTCGTCTTTCGTGACCAGTCCGAGGCGAAGTGTCCCTGCCCGCCAACTCTGGCTCGGTTCGGCGGCTTAAAAGGAATGTGGAAATTTGGACGGACTCGCGGAGATTGGCGGCGCTGTCCATGACTTCGAAGGCGGCGACGCGGGATCCGTTCGTGAGGGTCCCCTCGGCGGGTTGATCGAAATCGATGGTCCCGACGCCTCCACTGGGGGTGAAGAGCGGCACGCCGCCGGCGGAGGTTGGGATGGCTCCGCTGGAACCGACGGCGACCGAGCGGGTGAGCAGGCGGGCTCCGAACGGAAATCCGGCGTATCGAACAAGTGTTCTGGTTCCGAGATCGGACTGGGGGCGTTTGCGCTGGAACGAGTCGGCGAAGCCTTCGGTGAGGCGGACGGAGGCGAACCGGACACCGTGACGGATGAAGTCGGGAAAGCTGATGGTTTCTGGTAGTCGCGACTGGGTACAAGCGAAGGTGGTGGAGTAGGAGGCGAGAAGCCCGCGCTGGGTGATGCCGACGGTGAACGGCGGATTGTCGGTGCGGATTTGGCCGGCGGTGACGGTGGCGAGGGCGACCCGAATGGGGTGTTTGGGATTATTCGGGGGAGCGATGCGGAGGTTGGTGATTCGTAGCCCGGCCGTTCCGGTGGACGACAAGTTGAACTGGACGCTGGGGAAAGTCACTTGGTTGGAGGCGGTGGAGAAGGCCTGGGTGTTCAAGATCGTTTCGCCGGATCCGCTGCTGCCGGTGAGGATGATGTCGAGTGCTCCATTGGGGAGTGTTTTGTTCGTGATGGGCCCAGAGAAAGAGATCCGGGTGAGTTCGCCGCGAAGGGTGGCGGAGGGGGCGCCGCCGGAGCAGTTCAGCAACATGTCGCCGACGCGTTCGCTTAAACCTTCGGTGCGGACGATGGTCGGTGCGGCTGTCGCGAGGCAATTCACGCCGCTGGCCGGCTGCGCCAAGGGCGCCAGAGCCGTAATGATCAGGAGCAAAGCAACTTTCAGACGCATGGGCATCTGTAACGGAAGGATACAATGAAGCTATCGGGGCCTTCTCCGGTGTTTCAGTAAATTTCTATGGCGACCCTTACGACCAGCATTGCTGATGAGATTCTTTCGCTCAAACGAGAGCGGAACGCGGTGATCCTCGCGCATCACTACCAGGAGAGCGAGAT
>CANNLB010000616.1 GCA_947505565.1 Acidobacteriota bacterium
TTCCGATCTGTGGTGCTCTTCGTCGGCCGGGGTGAGAACTTCGGATTCGTCGATGTAGTCGACCGACAGGGCTTCGAGGACGCGGGCTTCAGTGAAGTGGCCGATGCGGGCTTTGGCCATTACGGGGATGGAGACCGCGCCCATGATGCCGCGGATGAGGCTAATGTGAGACATGCGGGCGACGCCACCGTCGCGACGGATATCGGAAGGGACGCGTTCGAGGGCCATGACGGCGCAAGCGCCGGCGCGCTCGGCGATGACGGCTTGTTCGGGGGTGACGACGTCCATGATGACGCCGCCTTTGAGCATTTCGGCCAAGCCTACTTTGAGGCGGTATTCTTCGTTCAAGATCATGGGATTGACTCCTTACGGGTTTTTAAACTAGAGCCGTTTCGGGCTCATAAACGGGAACTTTGGGTTCGGCGCAGACGCGTCCGAGGATGCGGAGGCCTTCTTCAATTTCACGGGGTTCGAGGCCGGCAAAGCTGAGCCGGAGCGAATTGGGGGCCGGGGTACTCACGGCGAAGACGGAACCGGGCAGGTAGCTGACGCCCCTGCGGCAGGCCTCCTCGAGAAGCCCGGCGGCGTTGCGCCCCGGGGGTAGTTCGACCCAAAGATTCATGCCGCCTTCGGGACGGGTGAAGCGGGAACCGGGGGGAAGGTAGGCGCGGCAGGCGTTGAGAACGGCCTTGAGGCGGGCGGCACCGGAGGCACAGATCTGTTGTCGGTGGGCGTGGAGGCGACCGGACTCAGCAAAGCGCAGGAGGACGGCTTGCGAGAGTTGGTCGGTGTGAAGGTCGCACCACTGGCGGATTTCGATGAGGCGGGCGATGGTCGAGCGAGGGCCGATGATCCAGCCGACGCGGAGGCCGGGGAAGGCGGCTTTCGAGAAGCTTTTGATAACGAGCACGTTGCCGTAGGGGTCGAGCTGCTTGAGAGCCGGCAGCGGGGTGCCGGTGTAACGGAGGTCGGAGTAGATGTCGTTTTCGACGATGACGCAGGAGGCGTCGTGGGCAAGTTCGACGAGGCGACGGCGGTCGGCGAGGGGAATTGTGTTGCCTGTTGGATTCTGGAACGACGGCGTGAGCACCAGCATACCTGGCCGCTGATGGGCCAAGGTGCGCTCGAGGGCCGCCAAGCCGAGTCCGTCTATCGAAACGGGCACGGGAATCGTCGTGAGGCCATTCTGAGTGAACGCGTTGCGGATGCCGGCGTAGACGGGATCTTCGATCGCGACGGCGGAAGGGCGGTCGGCGGCGATCATGCGCTGGAGAAGGTCGAGGGCTTGCTGGCAGCCGGAGGTGATGAGGACATCGTCTCCGGGGTTGGCCATGCCGGATTGGCGGGCCTGCTCGAGGAGGTAATGGCGCAGGGGGATGTAGCCCTGAGGGGAGCCGAGTTGGAGGATTTGGGAGACTTCGGGGGAATCGAGGACTTCGAGGCAGGATTGGCGGAAGGCGTCGACGGGGAAGAGGGCCGCGGAGGGGCGTGAAGTGGTGAAACTGATCGCGGCGGTCGGGAATGGCCCTGGATTGGCCTGGATTGGCTCAGGAATGGCTGTGCGGACGAAACTACCTTTGCCGACGTGACCGGAGAGGAGGTGACCTTCGTCGAGAAGGGCGTAGGCGGCGGAGATGGTGGCCCGGTTTAGACCGAGGTATTGGGCTAGTTCTCGGGTTGCGGGGAGGCGTTCGCCGCCTTTGAGCCGACCCGAATCGATCCCGGCGCGGAGCCATGCGGCCAGTTGGCGGTAGAGCGGTTCGGTCGAGTTCGCATCGAGAGCGGGTTTGGGGAGAGCGTCCAGCACCAACCAAAGCGTACCACACCACCACCCAAGGCAGTCCAATATTTCCCATATCAGCTAGAGGCCGCTCGGACTTTGGGAGCGGGTTCCGCTCGCTGGGGGGCTCGACGGGGCGGCAGGACGATGGAATAGCCGTGCTCGGCGCGGGCTTGTTCCTGGGCCGTAGTTGGCTTCGGTTGGCTTTGACTTTCGCTATTTTCTGTGGCTTCGGTGGGTGCCGATTCCTTCTTTTCAACGACGTACGGATTGCAGACCGAGACGGCGACCGGCATTTCTTCTGGCTTCGGGACCGAGGGATAAATCTGTTGGGCGATGTCGGTGGCCGGGTTGAAATCGGCAGGGGGCCGATCAAAGGGGTCGAAACTGCGGAGCGGCTTGAACTCGCCGGAGCGTTCGGCCGCAGCGATTTCGAGGCGGAGGCGAGCGAGACCTCGTGCTGGACGTTGACTTCGACGGTTTGGAACTCGTCTTCGAGGAGGAAGAGGCGAATGCAGCGAATGCGTTGGGCCTCCCACTGGCCGGCGGCAACACGGTAGATGATCTCCTTTTCGGCGTGGTCGCGGGGGCCGCTTTTTGGCCATGAGGGCGTCTAGTATGCGGGAGTAGTCGACGATGGATTCGCCGGGAACGGGGACCGGGTTGACAGCGGAGCAATAGTCGATGAACTCGGAGTGGCGGCCGTGTTTGAGGCCGTTGCGACGCGAGTTGGATTTGCCAGAGGCGGCGCGGGGGCCGGTGCCCTTTTGTGCGTTGCCGCGGTTGATTTCGGCGCGGCGGGCCTTTTTCTCGGCGTCGGTGAGGGGCGTTTCCATCGGGTTCTCCTTAGAAACGTTCGGAGCGAAAACGCGAACGCCCCACCGGGTGAGGGCAGGGCGTTCGAAAGCGACCGAAGTACTTTGATCTCACGTTAGCAGGCGAGGCGGCGAAAACGGATCGGAGGGTGGGCGGACTTCCTTGTAGGTATTTGAATCGATCGGGACTTATTTTCATTCTCACACCTTGTGAACGGAACCCGAGGGAGAGGAAAAGCCCAGAAGCACGACCAGAACCCATTAATCCGGAGGGAGTTATCGACCGACTAGCAAAAACGTGAGAGGGAGACCGCTTCGCAGCGTTCCGTTTGGCTAAAGAACGCAAGCAATGGCTGGCTCCAACCAATGCGATAAATGGCCTCCTCGCTTTTTAGAGTGGGTAAGGAACGTAAAGCTCGAGGATGAGAATCGGCTCACAGAGGTCCCTGGGCCGACGGTTTCGTGGATCGATCAGGGGAACTCGGGGTGGGCGGAGCTCATGTTCGGG
>CANNLB010000617.1 GCA_947505565.1 Acidobacteriota bacterium
GGGGTGTTGGATGCAAGTGGTGGACGACGAGAAGGCGATGCGGGTGAAGGTGAACGACGGGGAGATCGTTTTTCCGAAGAATTCGGTGGGTCGTACGGCGATTGCGGAAGGGGTGCTGAAGAAGCTTGTGCTGACGAAAGAGCAGGCGGTGGCGCGGGCAAGGCACGAGGCGGACGAGCAGCATCGGAAGTTCAACCCCGATTCGGTGAAGACCGGGGTGACGATTTATCAGATTCAGGGCAGTGGCGCGGTGATGGTCGACTAATGCAGCGTAGAAAGCTCGTGATGATGGCGGGGGCGCTAGCCTCCGGTGTGTTTGGTCAGGGTCCGGCTCTGGTGGCGCGGCCGAAGTATAAGCTGCTGCTCGCGATTACGGTGGACCAGTTTCGCTACGACTATTTGACGCGGTTTCGCGGAGAGTACTCGGGCGGGTTGGCGCGACTGTTGACGCAGGGGGCCGTGTTTACGAACGCTTTTTACGAGCATACGCCCACGGTGACGGCGGTGGGGCATTCGACGATTTTGAGCGGGGCGAGTCCGGCGTTGTCGGGGATTGTGGGGAACGACTGGTGGGACCGGGCGACGAGTAAGGAAGTGACGAGCGTTTCGGACCCGAGTCTACAAACGTTGGGCGCGCCGGAGCGGCAGGCTTCGTCGCCGCATCGGATGCTGGTTTCGACCGTGGGCGATGAGATCAAGATGGCGGCGAAGGGCGAGAGCCGGGCGATCGGGATTTCGTTTAAAGATCGGAGCGCGATTTTGCCGGTGGGGCGGATGGCGGACGCGGCGTATTGGTTCGACAACGAAACGGGGAATTTCGTATCGAGCACGTGGTATCAGAAGCGTATGCCGGGTTGGGTGGACGGGTTCAACGGCAAAAAAGTAGGCGAGAAGTATTTGGGGGTGGAGTGGAAGGCCGGGGACGTTTTGCTGAAAAAGATGCCGACCAAGGCGGACACCATGTTCTATTCGAATATGGAAGCGAGCCCGTTTGGAAACGATCTACTGGAAGAGTTTGCCGAGCAGACGATTGAGAACGAGAGGTTGGGGTCGCATGCCGGGGTGGACCTGTTGTCGGTGAGTTTTTCTTGCAACGACTACGTGGGCCATGCCGAGGGGCCGGATTCGCCGCATGCGCATGACATGAGCGTGCGAACGGACAAGATGCTGGCGAAGCTTTTTGCGTTTCTGGACCGGAAGATCGGGATGAAGAACGTGCTGGTGGCGTTTACGGCCGATCACGGGGTGGCTCCGGTGCCGGAAGTGAATACGGCGCGGAAGATGCCGGGCGGGCGGTTGAAGGATAAAGACATCGGCACGGCGATTGAAGCGGCGTTGTCGGCGAAGTATGGGGCGGGCAAGTGGTTGGCGAATGAGAAGTCGCAATCTGTTCCGTACTTGAACTACGATTTGATGGCGGCGCGGCGGTTGGATGCGGCGGAGGTGAGACGAGTGGCGGCCGATGCGGTTCGGAAGTTGCCGCACATTGCGCGCGTCTACACCAAAGACCAGCTGATTGCAGGGATACCGATTACGGATTTCGTGGCTCGCCGGGTACAGAACGGTTACTACGCGGGGCGGGGGCCAGATTTGGTGGTGATACCGGAGCCGTACTATATGTACGCGGCGAAGGGTACGACGCATGGGGCCCCGTTTCACTATGACGCGCAAGTGCCGGTGATTTTGATGGGCGCCGGGGTGAAGGCGGGCCGTTATCATCGAGCGGCGGCGGTGAACGATATTGCTCCGACGGTGGCGACGCTGCTGGATGTGGCGATACCGAGCGGAAGTATGGGGCGCGTGCTGGACGAGTGTTTAACGTATTGAAATAGTTGGCTGTGGTAGGCTAACAGATAGTTCCTAATAGGGAGTTCGATTAAGATTTATGGTAGTGTTTCGCGCGATTCGTTCACTGGTGTTACCGGCCCTGTTGCTTGCCGGTGCTTCGATTGCTTCGGCACAGATGAAAGTGGCCATTATCAACCTGCAGAAAGCAGTACTGGATACGGCCGAACTGACCAAGGCCCAGAAGGACTTGGAAGCCAAGTTTAAGCCTCGGCAGAATCAGATGGAAGCGATCCAAAAAGAGCTGCAGACGATTCAGACGCAGTTGCAGACGATGGCGGGCAAGTTGACGCCGGCGGCCGAGCAGGAGTTGACGATTAAGGGTCAACGGCGGCAGCGGGAGTTGCAGCGTATGACAGAAGACTTGCAGGGCGACGTGGACCGGGAGCGGCAAGACGTTCTGGGCCGGAGCGCCAAGCGGATGGAAGATGTGGTGAAGAAGGTCTCCGAGGCCGGTGGTTATGACGTCGTGATCGACGTGACGAACGCGGTTTTCTTTAAGCCGGCGCTCGAGATCACGAAAACGGCGACCGTGGAATACGACAAGGCTTACCCGGTCAAGTAGTTTTTGGGTTAGCCGGGGGGGATCCGATGGGCAGTTATCTCGATACTTATGGTGTCCAGGAAGCCAGGCGGGGTCGGCTAATCAAACGAATCGTCTACTCGGCGCTGGGGTTGGTCGTGGCCAGCTTGGCTGGGTGGTTCTTTTTGCGGAACTACGCAGAGGAGTCTCGAGTTCGCGACTTCGTGGTTTTGTTGGAGAAGAAAGACTACAAGGCTGCGCACGCTTTGTGGGGCTGTACAGAAGCGGCGCCGTGCCGGGATTACGGCTACACGCGTTTCGTCGAGGATTGGGGCCCGACGGCGGGGGCGGTAGCTAGGGTGAAGGTGAAGAGCTGTGACGGCGGGATCATCCAGTTCCTGACGGTACAAGGGAAAGAGACCCTGCTTTACGTGGACCGGCAGACGAGGGTAATTTCGTTTGCTCCGTGGCCGGTGTGCACGCCGCACGTGAAGATTTAGAGCGGCGCGTTGGTGATGTGGGCGATGTGATGGGTTCCGTGCCACGCATAGAGGGCTAGCGTTTCTTCGAGGCGGCGGGGGCCGAGGACCGGGTGAACGAAGGTCGGTTGCCACTGGGCTTCGGTGAGCGATTCGAGGAGCAGGACCCACCGCATGTGGAGGGCGGTGAGGAGGAGCAGGGAGATATCGACTTCGGCGGTGGCGGCGTCGGAGAGTTCGGCCCAGAGTTCTT
>CANNLB010000618.1 GCA_947505565.1 Acidobacteriota bacterium
GATGATCGGCTGGGTGGATGAGCACGGCCCGCAGGCGAATCGGCAGATGCTGCCGGATGGTGATTTCACGCAGACGGGTGTGCATTGGAACAACGATGGCTATCCCTCCCCGCCGATAGTGCAAGCGCCGGAACGCTCTGGTCTCTACTACTTCTGGGCGAAGACTCCTTCCGGCCGATCGTTCAGCTTTCCTTGGATTGTGGCGCCGGCGCAGCCGGCGGCGAAGATCGCCGTGCTGGCGGCGACGAATAACTGGAATGCCTATAATAACTACGGCGGTAGGAGTAACTACGTCAACGCGACGGAGCTGCCTTCTACTCCGGTCGTTAACTCGCGGCAGGATCTGGTGAGATACACGGATGTAACTCCGTTCGGAAGTTGGCGGCCCGCTGATGAGGAGTATCGACCGTTATCGTTCGATCGGCCCGAGCCGAACAACCACTTACTTGTCGATGGCGAGATTACCGACCCGATTCCGGGGCGAATTCAATGTGGCCAGCTTCCCGGGGAGTGGCGGCTGTACGGCTGGCTGGAGCGGGAAGGCTTCGAATACGACCTTTACGCCGAAGCGCAGTTGCACGACGGGACGCTGCCGCTGGACGCCTACACCATCTTAATCATCGCGGTTCATCCAGAATACTGGACGCGAGAGATGTATCTGCGGGTGAAAAGCTGGGTGTTTGAGCGGGGCGGAAAGTTTATGTACCTGGGCGGCAATGGGTTGAACTGCGAAGTGACCTTGGCCGAGGACGCGACGATGCGCTGCTTGTCTCATCTTTATAGCGAGCGCGGCGAGATGGGGGGGCGGTTTGAAAGCCGGATGGCGCGGACGCTGGAATCGGAGGCGAACCTGCTGGGGGTGGTCTGCACGGAGACCGGGATTATGACTTCGGCGCCGTATAAAGTGATCGACGCCGACCATTGGGCGTTTGCCGGGACGGGGTTGCAGAACGGGGATGAGTTCGGCCAGGAGACGCTGCATGAGCGGGTGCCGGGCGGGGCTTCGGGCCATGAGACGGACAAGCGCAGCGCGTCGTCGCCGGCCAATACGGTGTTACTGGCGAAGGGGACGAACGTGGATGAGGGCGGGGCGGAGATCGTGACCTTCGACACGGCTTCGGGCGGGGCGGTATTTTCGGTGGGGTCGATCACGTGGCCAGCGGCGCTGTTTCCGGATGCGGACGTGTCGCGGATTACGAAGAATGTGATTGAGCGGTTCTTGCTTTAGGGCAGCTTGCCGTCTTGCAGAGCCTTCCAATGGACGCGGGCGGTATCGCCCATGTAGTCGGGGCCGGCGAGGCGGTTGGCTTCGCGGAAATGTTGCTTGGACGCCTCGCGGCGGCCGGCGGTCTCTTCGAAGTAGCCGATGTAGAGAAAGGCGTAGAACAGGGCGGAGGGGCCGCCGCTTTTGGCGGCGTTCATGACTTGGGCGGCGGTGCCTTTGCCGGCGAAGAGGGCGTGGACTTGCATCATGCCGGGGCGGGTATCGGCGGAGATGGGGATCAGCTTTTCGCGGGCGGCGGGCAGGCCATCGATGCGGGCGGCGCAGAGCATATGGAAAACGGCGTTTTCGACGTCTTCGGGGTTGACGGTGCGGTGGAGTTCAAACTGCTTGCGGCATTCCGCGAAGCGGCCGGCGTAGTAGAGCGAGATGCCGCGTTGCCAGTGCTGGGCCGAGTAAGTGGGGACTAACTTCAAGACTTGATCGAAGGCTTCGACGCTTTCGACGAACTTGCCAGTGCGGAAGGCGTCTTCGCCCTTCTTTTGCCAGGTATCGGGATTTTGGGCGAGGGCGGCGGTTGTGAGGAGAAGAATAATCCAACGCATGGCCTTTAGAATAAGGCATAGACGCGATGAAAACGAATGCGGTGCGAATCCTGGATACTTTGGGCATCTCTTATGAGCTGCGGAGCTATGCCGTTGATGAAGAACATTTGGATGCGGTGACGGTGGCCGAGAAGGTGGGCCTGCCGGCGGAGCAGGTGTTTAAGACGCTGCTGGCGCGGGGCGATCGGGAGGGGCTGTGCTTTGCGGTGATTCCGGGGAATATGGAGTTGGATTTGAAGGCGTTGGCGAAAGTAAGTGGGGATCGGAAGGTGGAGTTGGTGTCGTTGAAGGAGGTGCAGCCGTTGACGGGGTACGTGCGGGGTGGGGTGACGGCGATGGGGGCGAAGAAAGATTTCCCGGTGTATTTGGACGAGACGGCCGAGTTGTGGGAGGTGATTTCGGTGTCGGCGGGGGTGCGGGGGACGCAGATTTTGTTGCATCCGGAGGCGTATGGGCGGGCTACGGGAGCGCGGGTGGGGGAGATTGGCCGGTTCCCGGTTTGATGACGAGGCCCTGGCCGGTGGGGAGGGCGAGGATTTTCAGGCCGAGGCGGGCGGCGACTTCGTCGAGGGCGGCGGTGTTGGCTTGGTGGCCGTAGTAGACGTAGTCGTCAAACAGAATGATGCCGCCGGGGGAGAGGAGCGGCCAGAAGTGGGCTAAGGCCTCGCGTTCGGGTAGGGCGCAGTTCATATCGATGTGGACGAAGGCGATTTCGCTAGTGTCGAGGGAGGGGAGGATTTCGGGTACGGTACCGGGGGCGATGTGGGCTTGGGGTCATTCGGCGAAGTTGGCTTGGACGCGGGTGAGGTCGGTGACGTAGGCTTCGGCGGGGGAGTATTGGTGGAAGGCTGGTCCGGCTAAGGTATCGATGAGGAAGAAGCGGCGTGGGAAGGGTTTGGCGGGCGGCCCAGAGGGCGACGTGGACGCGCCAGTGGGTTTTTGTGGTCGTGGCCGTGGCTGGCGGCGACGCCGTAGGGGTAGGCGGTTTGGAAGGCGGGGTCGGAGAGGAAGTGGAGGCCGTTGTGGGAGTAGTGGGTGCGGGTATTGATGAGGCGGTAGCCGAGGCGAGCGAGTGCGTTTTGGGCGAGTTGTTTCCAGGGTATTTTTTTAATCGTAAACGCCATCGACGAACCATACGTCGCCTAAGTGTTGGCGATAGATGCGGTAGAGGCCGGCGCCTTGGATGGCGACGTCCCATTCGTCGCGGGCCCAGGCTGTTTCCGCCCACCATTCGCCGGTGGTCCGCCACGGCCCGGCGGCGGCGACGACGGG
>CANNLB010000619.1 GCA_947505565.1 Acidobacteriota bacterium
AATGTACTCCTGCGTCCCGTCCTTCCGCGTCCCCTTCCGCTGCCGCACTGCGTCGTTGGCCAAGTCCTCAAATTTCTTGAACTCCCTCATCCGCCGTTCATCGATCCAGAACCGATCCTGCACCCGGTACTTCACCCCGCTATTCCCGCCCGAAGAAATCTTCCATTCAAACGACAGTTCAAAATCCGCATACTTCGCCGCGGTAAACAGGTCCTCCCGCAACTTCGGCTCCGGCTCCGATTTCAAGCAACCGTCTTCAATCACCCACGCATCGCCCGCCGGCGTCGCCTTCCGCACGTCCTCCCAGCCCTTCATCGACTTGCCATCGAAGAGCAGCTTCCACCCCGCCGCTTTCTCTTCAGCACTTAGCTTATTAGGCTCCGCCGCGCTCAACGTCGCGGCCATCATCACAAGGAGGGACAAACAAATACGCATAGCCTCTAAACTACCAAAGCTCGTCTTGCGACATAATCTCTCCATGCGCTTCGCCCTCCTTCTCGCCGCCCTCGCTCTCCCGGCCCTCGCCCAATCGAAGTACCCGCCCGTCCTCCCCGGCGCCCACGAAGAGGTCTACAAGTCCATCGGAGACGTCGAACTTCGCCTCTGGATCTACAACCCCACCGGCCACGCCGCCACCGACTCCCGCCCCGCCATCGTCTTCTTTTTCGGCGGCGGCTGGGCCAACGGCTCCCCCGCCCAGTTCGAAAACCAAGCCAAGCTCCTCGCCGCCCGCGGCATGGTCGCCATCACCGCCGACTACCGCGTCGCCTCCCGTCACCAGGTCAAAGTCGATTCCTGCGTCCGCGACGCCAAATCCGCCCTCCGCCACGTCCGCCTCAACGCCCAGCGCCTCGGCATCGATCCCAACCGCCTCGCCGCCGGTGGAGGCTCCGCCGGGGGCCACCTCGCCGCCGCCACCGCCACCGTCCCCGGCTTCGAAGAAGCCAGCGAAATCGAAAAAGCTAGCTCCCGCCCCAACGCCCTCGTCCTCTTTAACCCCGCCCTCGTCTTCCCCGCCAGTATCACGGCAGAGCGCATGGGCGTCCCCGCCGACGACCTCTCCCCCTTCCACCACCTCAAGCGCGAAGCCCCGCCCACCATCATCTTCCACGGCGAAGCCGATACCACCGTCCCCATCGGCCCCATCAAATCCTACCGCGACAAAGCCGTCTCCCTCGGCGCCAAATGCGAGCTCGTCTCCTACCCGGGCCAGACCCACGGCTTCTTCAATCACGGCCGCGGCAACAACGAATACTACGACAAAACCACCACCCGCATGCTCGCCTTCCTCACCGGCCTCGGCTACTTAGCCGCCGCCCGGTAATCCAACACCTGCCCGTCTTTCTCCAACCGCGCTTTCAACTCCGCGTACGAGACATCCTGCACCGCCAGGCCCTTATCGATCGCCATCACCGCCGCCGTCGCTGCCGATTGGCCCAGAATCATAAAAACCGGCTCCATCCGAATCGACCCATAGGCAATATGCGAGCTCGACAGGCAAACCGGCACCAGCAAATTCTTGACCTGTCCCCGCTTCGGCACAATCGACCCGTACGAAATCTGGTACGGCCCATTCGTGCTCACGCCGATATCCCCCTCGTTCTGCACATAACCCTCCGGCGTAATGTACCTCTGAATATTGTGCGAATCCATCCCGTAAGAACCCATCCCCACCGACTCCGGAGTCGCCCGCTTTTTCAGCAGTTCGTTCTCCGTCATCACGTATTGCCCGGTCATCCGCCGAGCCTCCCGAATGTACATCTGGTGCGGCCAATTGCCCGAGCCCTTGAACTCATCTTTCGCTAAGCCCCATTGCGCCATCTCGGTTCTCACCTCCGCCGGCACCCGCGGGTCATTCGCAATAAAGTACAGCCAACCCTGCTGATACTGCACGTGTTCCCGTTCAATCTCCTTCCGCCGCGCATAGCTCGCTTCCGGGTAGTCCCAGTTCCGCCCGATGTTGTCGGTGCTGAACGGCCCATGGTTGTTCGTATCCGTCTTCCCATTCGGAATCGCATCGAACTTCTGGAACGTCTCCCGCCATCCCGCCTCGAAAATCCGCGCCAGCAACTCATACTCCTTCGGGTCATACCCGGCCGGCTTCGCGAAGGGAACCCGATTCTCCGGAACCTTCGTCAGGCACATCCGAAAACAGTAAGCCTGAATCTTCCCGTCCGCCTCGCCGAACTTCCCCGGCGCCTCTGTGCTGATCCGCGGCAGCACCCCGCTCTTGGGGTCGCCCGGCACGACATAGGGCGAAATAGGCGTCTTTACAGCCCCAAAATGGTGCCGATGGTGCAGCACGCCCGTCTGCACCCCCGCCCATTTCTCGCCGTACGTGCTCACGGCCTCCCGCCCCACGTGGTAACTCACCCCCGCCGCCGCCATCAAATCGCCTTCGTAACTCGCGTCCAAAAACATCTTCCCCGCGTAGCTTTTCCCGTCGAGCATCGTGATCGAAACAATCCGCTCCCCCTGCTTCTTCACGCCCTTCTCCCGATCAATCCAAGCGTTCCGAACCACCGGAATTTTCAGCTCTTTCACCCAAGCCTCATAGACCTCCTCGGCCACATGCGGCTCGAAGATCCACATCGTCCGAGCCTCCTGGTCGAGCGCGACGGTCCCTTGGCCCTTATTGCCAAACTCGGCCTGTTTCTGCCATTTCCACGCTTCCGGTTTCGCGTAGTGTTGCCAGACGCGATGGTAAAACTCCCGCGAAAGCCCCCCGATCACAGCCTTATTCCCGGAGTCGGTCCATCCCAATCCTCCGGCCGTCAGCCCGCCCAAGTGCCGTTCCGGGCAAACCATCACGACCGTCTTGCCCATCTTTTTCGTCTGTATGGCGGCCGTCACGGCCCCCGAAGTGCAGCCATAGACGACGACATCAAACGACCGCGGAGCGGCGAAGGCACTGAGAGCCAAAATCGAAAGAAGCGAAAGCGTTTTCATAGCGACGCTTATACTCTATAGGGTAATGACTCGTCGCCTCCTCCTCGCCGATCTCGGCCTCGCCGCCGTTCTTCGTGCCGAAGACGGCTATCTCACATGGGACGCCAAGCTAGCCAAGAAGCTCGTCTTAGCGGGAAGGGTCTCGGGCCA
>CANNLB010000620.1 GCA_947505565.1 Acidobacteriota bacterium
TGCTATCTGATCTGCTGTTACCGGAGGGAAGAATCGAAATGGTAAGCGCAATTTTGACTCACTCCGGCCGCCCCCAAAAAGGAACTCGTCCAACTTCTAGCCGACCCGAGACACAAGCGGCATGCTGACCGTGCGAACCGCGCAGGTCGAGGCGCTCAGGGACGCGCGGAAAGAACTTTTCATCGCCAACTCGCTACAAACGATCGAACTAAAGTTCCCCCTTCATTTTCAACAAATGGGAATAGACAAGATGCGGGCCTTAATCGTTCGGGGCATCGAGCGGGGTGAGCAGTTCGAAATTCGCAACAGACCGATTTTGCAAACGTTCATCGAGTTGACCGTGGCGTTCGGAGAAAGCTTCGCATACTCTCAGAGCTCCACTTGGGCTAACGAGATGATCAGCGACCCCAGCTTGCCTGCGGCGCTTAAGGTTCGAATGGTCGAGGAACGGCTATTCGCCGAGACCAAAGGCCGTCCCATGATCGTAGAATAGTCGGCGGATAAGAGCACCCAGGAGCGCGAAAAACAATGGTATCGATCTGCAAACAATGCGGCGTTGCCCATGAATGCTTAGCAGGCGAAGTCGCTCAAACGGTACTCCCTTGCGGCAAAGAAGCCGCCGGTGGCCTTGTCGTCCAAGTCATCGACAAAACTACCAACCAAGGGATCGAGGGCGTTTTGGTAAAGTCTGTCGGCGTTCCGACCGCCCGGACCGGATTCGCGACCAAGGACTCTCTGCCCGCCGGCAGCTATCCAATCTACGTAGAACCGCTGTCGGATCTGCTGAGCCAGGACTACTGCTGGGAAGGCCCGCGAAAGGACGCCACCGTCCAGAACGGCGCTCTCACTCTCGCCAAGCTCGAACTGACCCCCATCTGTTGCACGAAGCACGAAAAAGGCTGCTTTCCCCTCATCGCCAAGCCCACGAGCGAAACCTGCGACGTCTGCGCGCTGTCTCCAACCGCCAAGGCAGGTGTGCAGAAAATGAGCGACGCCGAACGGGTGGAGTTAGCCCAGGCCTTCCAGAACAAACCCTTTATCTACGGAACCGCTGGCGCAAAAGTCCTTACCGACGTCGCGATCAAGCTGGTCGGCAGCGGAATAGCCCCCCACGAACGGAAAATCAAACAAGCCGAATTCACCATCAAGTCGTGCGAGGGGTTCATCGCCGACTTGACGAAACGCCGGGAAAGCAGCACTCCAGATTCGCCCGAGCAAACCAAAATCGACCAGGACCTGGCGCGCTACCGCGGCATCATCCAAAAGGCACAGGAAGAAAAAGCGGCAGAGCAGAAGACAGTTGTGGAGATGAAGCGCCTGGAAGGTGTCTACGACCCCGGAATCCGCGCCAACGCCTACATGGCGGAGGATGGGAACCAGATGATGGACCTCTACTACGGCCAGTTCGGCACCACCACCTACCAACAACGCAATCCGATCATCGGCAAGTATGTGCACCTGGCGATGGAGTTCGCCGGTGACTACAGCCAGGAACAGGCCGGGTTCGAGTCCTTCTACAAGACCTTCGGACGGATCGCTCATCCGGACGGCGTGAAGCCATGGCGCCCGAGCGGCCTCATCGAAGGCTGGGACAGTTGGGCAAAAACGCCAGAGGCCATGCAGCCAATCACCGACTCCATGGCCAAGTACGACATGACGGCAACCAAGTACATGTCGAAGATGATTCGGGAAGCCGTCCAATGTTTCGGCGGTACTTTGGTCTTCGATGGGGCCGACGTCTTTTATGAGGCCGTATTCTCTACCCGTAAAGTCCGCGTCGGGGATACCGCCGAAGAAGCCCGAGCTCTTTTTCCAGAATTCGCCAAGTTCCCCGGTCAGTCCAGCGTGAAATGGGGAAGAGGAACGCTGATCTTCCATTGGCGGGGAAAAGAGATAGCGCCTACCCAAGCACTCTTCAGAGAATCATGGCAGTACATCGGAGATCGAAAGGGGGGCGGCGGCGGACCGTTGACGCACCAAAAAGAATCAACCCTCGACAGCTACGAAAGTGGCATCCTCTTCGGGGAGTATGAGAAGGACGGAAAGAAGATCTCGGGGCTCCATCAAGAGGAGCCGAGAAAAGAGTTGCTCAACGACCTTTGGGGCAAATTCCCCGAGGGAGTAAAGCGAGACACTTCCCTCTCACCTGAAGTTGCGGCCGCCAGAGCAAAACACGTCGCGCAGATGGAAAAGATTCGAGAAAACAACGCGAATGCGATCTTGTTGGCCAAAGCCCAAGCAAAAGTAGCCGCCCGAAAAGAGAGAGAGGCCGCTCAACCCGCCCCACCGCCAACCGAGTAACGGACCTTGCCCCCTACGGAGCAAGACCCGTCATCTTTACCCTGCCAGCCCAACCTCAGAACTGAATCCGCAACCCCGCCTGAATATTCCGCGCCCCGATGTTCGTCGTCCCCGATACCCTCCCGAAGTTGCCGTCCCCCACCGTCGTATTCGCCCGGGCAAACTGCGGCGTGTTCGTAAAGTTGAACATCTCTACCCGGAACTGCGCCCGGAATCGTTCGAGAAATCTGAAGTTCTTCAAAATCGCCAAGTCCGCATGGTTCGTCGGCCCGAACCGAATGTTCGGAATCCACCGCGGCGCATTGCCCACCGTAAAGTTCGCCGGTTGCGTAAATGCCGCCGTGTTGAACCAACGGTCCGGCGTCGGGCTATCCACCGACGCCGTCTTCAAATCCGCCACGTTCGGCCGCTGCACCTGCACACCATAGTTGCCCAGCTGGTTCGGAGTCGTAAACCCTAACGGCAGCCCGCTGCCAAAACGCACGATCGACGAGATCTGCCAACCGCCCAGTACCGCGTTCGCCACCGGGTGCAGATCCGCCGCAAACTTGCGGCCCTTACCCACCGGCAATTCATACACCATGACGTTCACAAAGCTCTGCGGCAAATCATGCGCACTAATCGACCGGTCGACGCTCAGGTCATAGTAATTGCGCGTCGTATCGCCCACTTCCCAACCCTGCCACTCGCTCGCATTGTCAATCGCCTTCGACCATTGATACGTCGTCAGCAAATTCAACCCGCTCGCCAACTGCCAGTTATAACGAACCACCAGCGCGTTAAACGACGAAC
>CANNLB010000621.1 GCA_947505565.1 Acidobacteriota bacterium
TCGGAACTCATCGTGAACGATGGGCAGGGATAGATTCCGCAATGCCTATAAAACGCAGTTACCAGTCCGTAGTGAAGTGGCGGGAACGAAATCGTCGCAAACCCTCTTTCAACGATGAAAAAAGCCCCCGGCTTACCGGCCGGTTCGTGTGGAGCGTTTCCCGGTACCGGGAAATCAGCTCGGTATCGGCAGTTCGGTATCGGCGATAGGTACCAATGCCCCAGTTGATGTCCGGTAATTGATGCGCTTTATGGATTCGTCACTCGTCGCTCGGCCACCCAGATGTTCCCGGTGATCTCTTCCATCGCCCAGAAGAATTTGTCGCGGGTCACCGCTTTGCCGAACGAAGAATTTAGCCGACGCCGAGCGGCGTGGAACGCGAGGACTTCGAACGGCGCGCCCGCAGGCCGTTTGGTGGCAGGATCGAGTTTCTGTGCCCACATGTCTTGGAATCCGGCGCGGCCAGTGTAGAAGTACAAGAGATTCCCATCGGGCGACCAAGTGGGGCCACCGTCGTCTCCGGATCCATCGGTGATCGAGATCCACTTCTTCTCCTGCGCGGCGGCGTCCTCCTGCACGGCGGCGCCGTCGAGGAACGGCGTGATTCGAATGGACGACTGCGTGCCATTCGCACTTTTGGGATTGAAGGCGAGCCAACTGCCGTCGGGAGAGAACTGCCCGCGATGCAAATCAAAAGAGGGCTGCCGCAAGAGCGGTGTCTGCTTTCCCGTCTGCGTGTCGATCAGGATTAGCGCGACCGGCCGTCCAAACCCGGTCACGATCTGCCGGCTGTCTGGAGTCCAACCCAGGACCGTGCCGACACAGGCATCACACACCTTTTCCTCCACTCCTCCCTTGGTGGACATCGTGAACAGACTGCCGAGGCGACCTGAGCCGTCCCGGCCGTAGGCAACCTTGCCGCCGTCTGGGCTCAGTTCGCCTCGGCCTGTTCCGATCGGCGAAGAAGTGAGCGCCCGCTCGACGCCCGATTTCAAATCCCGTAAGTACACGTCAGAGATGCCGGATTTACGCGAATTATACGCCAGCATGCGCCCATCGGCGGAAACAGTCGGGTAACCCTGTTGGCCGGGCCCCTGGGTCTCGGCCGCGATGGGACCTTTCACTCGTCCGCTGTTCCCGTCGATGGGCACGGACCAGATTTGCATATTCGTCTGCACTTCAGCCGTCACGAACAGGTCCGCCTGCGGATCGGACGAGAGTCCCTGGATCGCCCCGACACCGGCTGCGATCGATTCGGCGGAGAGGAATCGGTGGTCCTTACCCAGCGATATGAGTTGAGCTCTCTGACTGGCGAACCTGCGCGGCCGGGGAATCACCCTTCCGTCCGCCAGCCATTGGCCGGGCGCATCCCTGAAGAACCGGTCAGGCATACCGACTGCGGTCGCATGCCCTCCCTCCGCGGCCACCACGAACCAGTCATTAGTAATACTTCCCTCCCTGGCTCCGGCGAAAAGAATCGACTTTCCATCTGGCGACCACACCGGGCTCTCAGCGTGGGGAACATCTGTTTCCAGCTTCCGCGGCGGACCTCCTCCGAAAGGCACGAGAAACACACTGGATTCGCGCAAGAATTCCCCCAGCTGAAACGCGATAGTCTTCCCGTCGGGCGAGAACTGCGGCAGAGTTCCGTTCTTGGCCAGCAGCCGCGCATCGCCACCCAACGCGGACAAGATGTAAAGGCCGCCCCCGTCCCTCGCCGACTGGAACACGATCTGCGTACTATCCGGCGAAAACGTGGGGCCGAAGTCGTCCGCCGCGTGATCGGTCAACCGAACCGGTTTGCCGCCCGACACCTGCTGCACGAAAAGGTCCAGGTTCGAGCCCGAAGCGCGATCGCTCGCGTAGATAACCAGTTTGCCGTCACGTGAAATCGCGGGTGTGGTGGTCAGCCCCGAGTCGTAGGTCAACTGCCGGAACGAATACTCCGGACGCGGTGGGATCGGGCGGGTGGAATACCATGTTGCCACCGCAGCCGCCGCAAATCCGCACGCAGCGAGCGCGACCCACGGCCATCGTCGTGGGTGCACGGCAAGTAGCATCGCGGGAGCCGAGGCGCTCAGTTTCCCGGACTCCGCCTCTTCCCGCAACTCCTCGAGCGCCACCTTCAGGTCGCCCATCGTCTGGAACCGTCGCGGCGGCGCCTTGCGCAAACAGCGCGACACGATCCGGTCCACTTCACGCGGCAGCGCGACCGAGAGCGACGTCACCGGCTTCGGCTCCTCGCGCAGAATCGCCGCCATCGTCGACACGTTCGTCTCGCCACTAAACGGCCGCTGCCCGGTCAGCATCTCGTACAGAATCGTCCCGAAAGAAAAAATATCCGACCGGGCATCGAGATTCTTGCCCTCCGCCTGTTCCGGCGACATGTACGCCGGCGTGCCCATAATCGCGCCGGCCTCGGTCAGCGGCGCGGCCTCGGTTCGCGTGGCCTCGCCCGGCCCGGTGGGCGCAGGCTCGATCTGCTTGGCCAACCCGAAATCCAGCACCTTCACCACGCCGCTTTCGGTGACCATGACGTTCGATGGCTTCAGGTCGCGATGAATGATCCGCGTGCCATGCGCCGCCGCCGCCGCATCGGCAATCTGCACCGCGTAAGCCAGTGCCTGGCTGAGCCGCAATCCAGTTTTGCCGATCAGCGCATCAAGCGTTTTGCCTTCGATGTACTCCATCGCGATGAAGTCGACGCCGTCGACCCGGTCGATATCGTAGATCGTGACGATGTTCGGATGGTTCAGCGCCGAGGCCGTCTTCGCTTCCTGTCTGAACCGCTTACGGCGTTCTTCGTCGGCGATGAAACCCTTCGGTAGAATCTTCAGCACGACGAGCCGGTCGAGATGACTGTCGCGCGCCTTGTAGACGACGCCCATGCCGCCTTCGCCGAGTTTTTCGAGAATCTGATAGTGGCCTAATTGCTGTCCCGTCATTGCACCATTCCGGAGTGATCCCGAAGTGTATCTTAATTCACCGGCTGGAGCGGTATTGACCAACCACATTGAAAAGCCGCGGAGAACTTCGCGCGAAGCCCTTCGAGGTACGCAGTGGGGAAGCTGTCACCTTATAGTTCCTCCAAA
>CANNLB010000622.1 GCA_947505565.1 Acidobacteriota bacterium
GATTTTGCGGGCGGGTTCGTTTTGAAGGCTGGACTGACGGTAGGCGGTCGAGAGCATGATCTGCTGGTGAAGGCGCTTGGCGCTCCAGCCGTTTTGCATGAAGTCGACGGCGAGGTGGTCGAGGAGGGGTTGGTTCGTGGGGGCTGCGCCAGTCGTGCCGAAATTGTCCGGGGTGGCGACGAGGCCAGTGCCGAAGTGGCCCTGCCAGATGCGGTTGACGATGACGCGGGCCGTGAGCGGATGGTCCGGGCTCGTCAGCCATTCGGCGAAGGCGAGTCGGGTGCCGGAGGTTTTGCCTTGGGTGGCCGCGGGACGGAGGGCGTCGCGGCGGTCGGGCGGGGTGAGCACTTCGAAGAAGCCGGGGGTGACCGTGGGGCCGGGGGCTTCGGCGCTGCCACGTTGCAGAAGGCGAATTTTGGGCACCGTGCCGACGTCCCACAGAGCTTGGATCTTACCGAGCTTCGGGAATTCGGGATCCTTGGCGTACTCCTTTTCGAAGGCATCGTGGAACTTCTTGAAAAGATACTTTTGGACCTCGGTTCGTTTGTCGGCGGGGGCGGCGAGGGCGGCTTTGACGTCGTCGCGGAGTTGGTCGGGAAGCGACTTAATCTGCTCGGTCAGTAGCCGGGCTTCAATGGCTTCGTGGTCGGCGGTGGGGAGTAAGTAGAGATGATGGTTTTGGGGTTGGATCCAGTCGGTAGGGTTGTAGGCGGTCGTGAACAGGGCGAGAAAGCGATAGTAGTCTTTTTGCGAGATGGGATCAAACTTATGCGAGTGGCAACGGGCGCAATTAACAGTGAGCCCGAGGGTACTCGAAGATACTTTCTCAACTAATTTGAAGAGCGCTTCGTAGCGTTCGACGGGAAGGTTGGAGATATCTTCTTCCGTGATATCGAGAATGGTGCGGAGGTAGCCGGTAGCGGTGAGGAGTTCGTTAACTTCGGGCGTGCGGGTTTTGGCGTTGCGCCAGTCGACAAGTTCATCGCCAGCCAGTTGTTCGAGGAGAAAGCGATTCCAGGGCTTGTCGGCGTTGGTGGCTTGGATGACGTAGTCGCGGTAGCGCCACATACCGACGGCGTATTCGGCTTTTTTCGGGTCGAAGTCCTTGCCGGTGGTGTCGACGTAGCCGGCGGCGTCGAGCCATTGGCGGCCCCAGCGTTCGCCGTACTTCGGGGACGCCAAGAGCTGGTCGATGAGGTGTTCGTAGTTGTTGTGTTGGCGAAACTCTTGGATTTCAGCGGGGGAGGGCGGAAGGCCGGTCAGATCGAGATAGGCGCGGCGCAGGAGTTTTTCGGGTGCGGCGTCGGGGCTGAAGGAGAGGCCCTTGGCTTCGAGTTTAGCGAGGAGGAGGGCGTCGATGGAAGTGCGAACGCGGGCGGCACCCTTTACCTTCGGCGTCGCGGGAGCGACGGGTTTCTGGAAGGCCCAGAACTGTTTTTGCTCGGCGGTGGGCGCGCGGGCTTCGAGGGCGCTGAAGGGGCGATCGGCGGGATTAAAGGTAATGAGTTCGGTGAACTCGCCGCGGTCGATCCACTCGCGGATGGAGTTGATTTCGGTTTCGGTAAGGGGCGCACCCGCGCCTTGCGGGGGCATGTTGTGGTTGGTCACGCGGCGGACGAGCAGGCTGCGATCGGAGAAGCCTTCGACGATAACCGGGCCGTTGGCGCTGCCTTTGAGAACATCGGCGACGGTCGCGGATTTGTCGCCGTGGCAACTCGTACACCGGGCTTGAATGACAGCTGGGATCTGCGAAGCGGCCTGAACAGGGGCGTCGGAGGGAGCGTCGGCTTCGATCCATTCCTTGATGACGGCGAGGTCGGAATCGGGCACCTTTTGGCCATATACGGCGGGAGGCATCTGGCGGGTGGAAACCTTCTTCCACAGCAGGCTTTCATCAGGCTTGCCTCTTATGATGACGGCGCCGTTGTGGCTGCCGCGGAGAGCCCCGGCGGCGGTACGGAGGTCCAGCCCGAGCTTCGGCGAGCTTTGGCCGTGGCAGGTGAAACAGTATTTCGTGAGAATCGGGAGAACGTCTTTTTCGTAGCGCGGCGCTGCGCTGAGGGCGAGGGGGAAGAGGAAAAGGAGCCGTTTCATGCAAGGAGGCCGAGGACGGGTTTAGCGCCGGTGACAGTGACATCGGAGGGGGTTTCCATTCGACCGCCGTTGGGGTATTCGATCTTCGTGTGATCGAGGCCGAGTTGGCGGAGGACGGTGGCGATCATGTCGGGGACGGGGACGCGATTGACGACCGCTTTGTAGCCGAAGTCGTCGGTTTCTCCGTAAATGAGGCCTTTTTTAAAGCCGCCGCCGGCAAACCAAAGAGTGAAGGCGTTGCGGTTGTGGTCGCGGCCATCGCCGTTCTGGGTGGTGGGCAGGCGGCCGAATTCGCCTGCCCACATCACGATGGTGGAGTCGAGAAGGCCACGGGTTTTGAGGTCGGTGATGAGGGCGGCGGAGCCTTGGTCGACTTCGGTGGCGATCTTGTGCATGTCCTTCTTGATGTTGTTGTGATGGTCCCAGGGTTGGCCTGGGCTGGTGGTTACTTGGACGAAGCGGACGCCTTTTTCAACCAGGCGCCGGGCCATGAGGCAGCGGAGGGCATAGGGCCCGGCGACGGGGTCGTCGATGCCGTAGAGCTTTTTGGTGGCGTCGGTTTCTTTGGAGATATCGAGGACTTCGCCAGCGGCGAGTTGCATGCGGGCGGCGAGTTCAAAGTTTTTGATGCGGGCTTCGAGTTCCTGTTCGCCGGGGTGCTGCTGCGCGTGGACGGCGTTGATTTTGGTCAGAAGGTCGAGGGTTTCACGCTGGTGGTGGGCGGGTTGGTTGGCGGGGGGATTGAGGTGGTGGACGGGGGCGCCTTTCATGGCGAACTCGACGCCGGCGTAAGTCGCCGGGAGGTAGCCGTTGGCCCAGAGTTGTTTGCCGCCAATGGTGTAGCCGGTGGGATCGCGGAGGACGATGTACGACGGGAGACTTTGGTTTTCCGAACCGAGGGCGTAGCTGATCCAGGCACCCATGACGGGGCGACCGGGAAAAATCTTACAGGTGAGGAGCATGTTGAGCGCTTCCAGGTGGTTGTTGTGCTCGGTG
>CANNLB010000623.1 GCA_947505565.1 Acidobacteriota bacterium
GGCTTAAAGGACATAAGCGGGCACTTTCGAACTCGGAGTTCGACCTGCACCGTATCGCAACCGGCGGCGTCAGGCGTTCCGGTCGTGACCCCTGCGCTCGGCATCGCCAACTCTGGAGGTAGACACGCCAGGGAAACCGTGCGCGATCCCCCACCGCGTCAAACGGAAATCGGTACGCGAGAGCCAGCGCGGCCGCGGGTAAAGTCGTCGTCGTGATCAGAAGCGGTTTCAATGGTGACTCGATCTTCAGGCGCACCTCGCCGTCCGCATTGTTTCCGAAAGTATCCTGGACGCGGATCAGCAATACGTACTGGCCAGCTACGGGTGTGCGCCCAGTGATACGGCCCGTGCGCCGCGAAGGAGGGCCTAAGTGTAAGGGGCTGTGCCGCCGAGGGCCACCAGGGGGGCGCTATGGGCGCTATCGACGAACCCGTTCGGCAGCTTCGCTCTTAGAGACACCGGGCCATCGACGGTGAATAAATATTCGCGGTTCGTCGTCTTGGCTTCGAGCGTATTGCGAGCGTGGAGCGTGAAGCCGTAGGTGCCCGCAGCAGTGGGTGCGGCGACGAGGCGCCTCAATGTGTTCATCAGAAACCCGGGCGGTAGTGTGTCGTTGGCACTGAAAACTCGACCTGGTTACCGGAGGCGCGTTCCAGCGCTCGGTCGTAAAAATTCCCGACTGTTCCGCTCAGCGGCACAGTCGGCGCGCCAACGCGAATCAGATACAGGGCGCAATCGTTCGCGTTCGATACATTCACCGCGCAGACTTCCAGCCGGAAGTAGCCTACGGCAGGAGCCACGATTCGCAAAACTCCGGTTGACGCCTCGAGCGAAATCCCGGTTGGCACCAGTTCTCTCGCGATAAATAAATATTGGATAGGGTGCCCCGCCGCCGGGGATGGGCTCCGGAAAGTCGCGAGCCCGACCCTGCATCGTCTGCGGAATCGGGTCCGAGACCGCAATCGTAAAGGAGCTAGACTGGGCCGCCAGCGGCAGGTTGATCAGGGCAATCACCCATAAAAACCCGCGTCGGATCTGCCCCATTACCGCGACTTACTTGCCGATGCGCCCCCGAAGGAGCATCGCTTTCGATAGGCCCTCAACCGTCTCCGTCCAACCCAGGAAAACGCGACCGGACAGGCCGAGCGCTACGGTCGGATAGGTAAGGTTTCCCTTGCCTTCCGCCGCCTTCGTCAGGGGTGACAAAGCCCCATCCGCCCGTACCTCGCGGTACCATACGCTCACCTTGCCCCATCCGCCCTTTACCTTGGCGTCGCGAGCTTGAAAGGTGATCCCGATGCGGTCTTCGCCCAGCGTAATTTGCGGATGCGTCGGGTCGGTCGTCCCCACCGAAATCTTCTGCCGCGGAGCAAACGTTTTTCCCGCATCGCTGGATACCGCCAGATAGATCGAAGGATCGTCGGCTCCTTCGCTGAACCAGGTGACGTAGACCTTACCATTCAACGTCGCCATGGACGGACCCACGTGAGGACACCCCTTGATCTTCCAACCATCGCGAAAAACCGGCTTACCGGTCTGCCAGGTGTCGCCCCGATCCATCGACGAGGCGAAGTGAATGTCCCGGATATCGCCCGCTTCCACCTGTCGCCAAGCGAGCAACACCTTGCCCTCAACGAAGCCGAACGCCACCCGACAGCACGGGCAAACGTTCCTGGCCACCCGCACGTTCTTCGAAAACGTCTTGCCGCCGTCGGTGGATTTCGTCAAGTAGATCGAAGTCGTCCCCCCGGTCGCCCCTTCGGTGGTCGACCGGCCGTCTCGACCGTCGAGCCAAGCCGCATAGATGATCCCGTCCGGCCCTACGGCAGCGGATTGGAACGAGTGCGAAACTGGCAACCCGTCATCGTTTAGGATCTTCGCCGGCGACCAGAGCGTCCGCATGGAACCCGCCGTCGAGAAGCGAATCACGCTGCCGGCGGGGTTCTTCGGGTCCTTGGCGCCCCAAACCGCATAGAGCATGGAGTCATCGGGTGAGGTGAGCAATTGAGGCGAATTCTCCCCATGGTCGCTGACTTCCCCCGCCACATCGTTCACCCGCATCTGGTCGGCAAAGCTGTCGCCAAGGTCGTTCGAGGCTTGAAAAATCAGATCCGCTCCGCCACCAGCCTGGGGCACCGTGCTCACCATCATCAGCCCGTGCGCGCGCCGGGCGAAGAACTTCGGGCTCTTCGACTTGCCGATCGATTGCGCCTCGGCTTCGAAGACGGCAGATGGTGCTGCCGGCACGCCTATGCGGTTATCCGCTGCTACCAGCAACACGGGCAGGACAAGAAACAGAAAACGTCGATTCATGAATAGTTCTCCCTAGAAAGATAGCCGCAAGGCCAGTTGGTGTTGCCGGGAATCGCCCGCGGTCAGGGCGTTGCCAAAGTTTGCCGAACTCAGAACGCCGTCCGGCAGATCGTAGTTCACAGTGTTGGTCATGTTGTAGGATTCGGCGCGGAACTGCAGCTTCCAGCGCTCGGTAATCGCGAAGGTCTTGAACAACGAAACGTTGGCCTGTAACAGGGTGTCGCCGCGTTCCGTGTTTCGTCCAATCGTGCCCAAAGTGCCGACGCGTGGAGTCAACAAAGCCGGGGTCACAGTCGGCGCGAAATCGATCGCTCGGCGTTGGTCGCCGCCATTCCGCAGCAGGGTTCCGGAGAGGTGAAGCAGCCGATTGTTGTTGTTCCCGACGAGGTTGTCGGTGCCCGAATACAGCGTAAACGGCCGCCCGCTGTTCATCGTCATGATCCCTTGGACAGACCAACCACCCAGCAGCCGGTTCCGCTTCATCCAAGGCAGTTCATAGGAGAACGCAACATTCGCGAGATGGCGGACATCGAAATCGCCGGGCCCGTAGTTGAGCCGGGTATTTCGTTCATCCAGCGCCAGAATGCCGCGGTCCAGGTTCTGGTTTGCGCTCGGAATATCGCTCACGGTATCCAGCGCCTTCGAATAGGTGTAGTTGCCGCGGACCATGATGCCGTTCCGTTGCCAGGTCAGGCTGGTCTGCATGCCGTGATAGTTCGATCGGGCCGAAGTATCGAGCAGATTCACCACGCCAACCGTCGGATCGGG
>CANNLB010000624.1 GCA_947505565.1 Acidobacteriota bacterium
TCGGGGAGCGGCGACGTTCATGATTCTGGGGAATCTTTGCACGCGGGGCTGTGCTTTCTGTTCGGTGCCGAAGGGTTCGCCGGCCAAGCGGGAATTTACGCTGGATGCCGAGGAGCCGGAGCACGTGGCGGAGATGGCGGCGGAGATGCGGCTGCGCTATGTGGTGATCACGAGCGTGAACCGGGACGAGTTGCCCGACGGCGGGTCAACGCATTGGGCGGCGACGGTGCGGGCGGTGCGGCGGGCGTTGCCGACGGCGAAGGTCGAAGTACTGACGCCGGATTTCTGCGGCGATATGGACGCCGTGGCGCGGGTGCTGGATGCCGGGCCGGACGTCTACAACCACAACATGGAGACGGTGAAGCGGCTCTACGGCAAAGTGCGGCCGCAGGCGGACTATCGGCAATCGCTGGATGTTCTGGCTTTTGCGCGGAAGTATCAGCCGGAGACGCTGACGAAGTCGGGGTTGATGGTAGGGCTGGGCGAGCGGGTGGAAGAGGTGGAAGATTTGCTGCGGGATCTGCGGGGGGCGGACGTGCATGTCGCGACGATTGGTCAATACCTGCAACCGACGCGGCGGAACATGGCGGTGGCCGAGTACGTGACGCCGACCAAGTTTGATGCCTATCGCGATTACGGCATGGCACAAGGGTTTCAAATGGTTTTTAGCGGGCCATTTGTGCGGAGCTCATATATGGCCGATGTGGTGGAAGAACATGCATCTGCTGCTGGCGGCGATTAGCGGCGTTTTGTTGGCGCTGGCTTTTCCCCGCTTTGATGCGTGGTGGCTGGCCCCGGTGGCGTTGACGCCGCTGACGATTGCGTTGACGCGGGAGTTCGTGCCGTGGCGTCGGTTTCTGCTGGGCTGGGTGATGGGGGTCGTGTTCTGGGCGATCACCTGTAACTGGATCGCTTCCGTTTTGGAGGTGCACGGGGGCATGGGTTGGTGGGGAGGCTGGGGAGCGTTTGCCTTGTTCTGCGTGCTGAAGGCGACTCACTATGGGGTGTTCAGTTTGCTGGGCGGGGTGCTGGTGCGGCATTGGTACGGCCCCCCGGCGATGGCGCTGCTGTGGGCGGGCCTGGAGCGGACGCAGGAACCGTTAACGCTTTTCGGCTGGCTGATGTTGGGGAACGCGGGGATTGACCAGCCGATTGCGATGCGGCTGGCGCCTTACACCGGGGTGTACGGAATTTCCTTCGTTTTTGCGCTGATGGGGATTTGCGTAGCGCTGCTGTTGCTGCGGAGACCGCGGACCTATACGGCGTGGGTGGTGTTCGTGCTGCTCCCGGTGTTTCTGCCGAAGTTGCCGGAGGGATTGAAGCCGACGGCGACGGCGGTGGCGGTGCAGCCGAATTTTCCCGTGGCGCGGGATTGGACGGATGAGTTGTATATGGAGCAGAAGCGGCTTCTGTCGGCATTAACTTTGGCGGCAGGGGAAGGGAAGCGGCCAGCGATGGTGCTGTGGCCGGAGACTCCGTCGCCGATCTTTTACGAGCGCGACCCCGACCTGCAGGGCAGAACGAGGGAGATAACGGCGGCGCTGCAGGCCCCGATGCTGTTGGGCTCGATTTCGCGGACGGCAACGGGTCAGGTGTTGAACACGGCCCAGTTCGTGAGCCGAAACGGCGAGAGAGGGGACCGATACGGGAAGATGTTCCTGGTGCCGTTTGGGGAGTACGTGCCGGAGCTGTTTTCGTGGGTGAATCAAGTGAGTGGAGAAGTGGGCGCTTATACGCCTGGGAAGCGGCTGACGACGTTTACGGTGGATGGGCGAGGGGTTGGGGCCTTTATCTGCTACGAAAGCGCGGTGCCCCATCATGTGCGGGAATTTGCGCGGGCGGGCGCGGAGGTGTTCGTGAATCTATCGAACGATGGGTATTTCTTTGAGACGGCGGCGCGGGAGCAGCATTTGAGTTTGGTTCGCATGCGGGCGGCGGAGAATCGGCGCTGGGTGCTGCGGGTGACCAATAACGGGATTACGACGAGCGTGGATCCGGCGGGAGCCGTGCGGCAAAGTTTCCGGGGCTTTCAAGCGATGGCGGGGACGTTGGGATTCGGGTGGCGAGCGGACCAGACGCCGTATACGCGCCACGGCGATTGGTTCGCGTGGATCGGGCTGGTGTTAGCGGGAGCTTGTTTGGTGGTGACGCAGTGGCCGAACTACTTGGACGAGAAGGCTAGAGCGGCACAGCGGTTGCGGTGAGGATTTCGGCGATGAGCCGTTCGGCTGCGGCGGCGGAGCGCTGCGAGGTCGACGTGCGGGAGTGCAGCGCGATGCGGTGGGCGAAGACCGGGACGGCGAGGCGTTTGATGTCGTCAGGGGTGACGAACGCCCGGCCTTCGAGGAGCGCGAGGGCCTGGGCGGCGCGGTAGAGAGCCTGTGCTCCGCGGGGGCTGACGCCCAGGGAGAGGGAGTCGTGGGAGCGGGTTTTCTCAACGATCGCGAGGAGGTAGTCGACCAGGGAGTCGTCGACGAGGACCTGCTCAACGGCCTGCTGGAGCTCAAGGATTTCGGCCTGGCCCAAGAACGTGGGAGGCGCCGGGGTCTGACAGGGACTGTTGCGGCGTACGATTTCGCGTTCGCTGGCGGCGTCCGGGTAGCCAATGCGAATCCGCATCAGAAACCGGTCGAGTTGCGACTCGGGGAGGGGGTAGGTGCCGTGGTGTTCGATGGGGTTTTGCGTGGCGATCACCATGAAAGGTTGCGCCAGCGGATAGCTGCGGCCGTCGATGGAGATCTGCTGTTCATTCATCGCTTCGAGCAGGGCCGATTGGGTTTTTGGGGTGGCGCGGTTGATCTCGTCGGCCAGAAGAAAGTTTGTAAAGATAGCGCCCGGCTTGAACTCGAACTCCTGGGTTTGGGCGTTGAAGACGGTGACGCCGAGAACGTCGCCGGGGAGCATGTCGGCGGTGAACTGAATGCGCTGGAATCGGCTATCGACGGCGCGGGCGAGGGCGTTGGCGAGCGTGGTTTTGCCGACGCCGGGAACGTCTTCAATCAGCAGGTGGCTGCGGGAGAGAAGGCCGACCAGACTGAAGCGAACGACTTCCGCTTTGCCGCGCAGGACCGTGCCGAGGT
>CANNLB010000625.1 GCA_947505565.1 Acidobacteriota bacterium
CGCCGTCTATCCTCGCGCCTTATCCGGAAACGACCGCCCACACGTCTTGTCCATCAACTACATCTATCAACTGCCCTTTCTCCGCGATGCAAAAACACTCACCGGCAAGTTGCTCGGGAATTGGCAACTTTCGGGGGTAACCTTCTTCCGCAGCGGCGCCCCGCTGTCGGTGGTCGATGCAACCGATATCGCCGGAGTCGGCACCGGCAGCGCGTCTCAACCCTGGAATTTAGTCGGCCCCACGGCCGTCAGCGGGGAGACCGGAGTGCGTCGCTCGTGGTTCGATCCGGGCGCCTTCTCGTTGCCGATGGCGGGTACGTTTGGCAATGCGGGCCTGAACATCCTCCGGGGCCCGGCTTTCCAAAACTGGGATATCGCGTTATTCAAAAACTTTCGGTATTCAGAGCGGATCAGTGTCCAACTTCGTGGCGAGGCCTTCAACTTCTTGAACCATCCGCTGCTGAGCAATCCAAACACGAACCCGCGCTCGGGCGACTTCAGCCGCGTAGTTACGAAATTCGGCGAACGGAACTTGCAGATCGGCCTTAAGTTACTCTTCTAATCCCATGAGAATCTTCCTCGTCCTCTTAGTATTGAGCGCTCCCTTACTGGCGCAGCCCACGAAATCGTTTCTTTCCTCTCCCCGCCGGGCGTATACCGCGCCGGAATTGAAGGATGCACCGGACGAATGGATTGAACGTTCGTTTGCCTGGGCCGACGATATGTTCCGGACCTATCCTCCGGCGGTGCCCGAACATCCGGCCCGCCGATCGGCCCTGATCCGTCTAGACGACGTACTGCACATTCAATCCGCTCCAGAAAAGCCGATCGTCCAACGCTTTTTCCGGGACCAAGTGACGCGCGGAATTGAAGACATCGAGCGGACCCGTCTTTCGGCCGGGGCGCGGCTATGGAAGATCTACAGCCATAGCTGGATTGTTCGGACGCCGACCGTCACGATCGCTTTTGACTTGGTGCCGGGGCCGCCTCGCAACGCGGGGTTCGCTCTGCCGCCCGCGCTGCTGGAACGGCTGGTGGCGCAAACCGACATCCTCTTCATCAGCCACCTCCATTCCGATCACGCGAACAAAGACGTGGCCCGGATGTTCCTCGAAAAGGGTAAGAAAGTGGTGGCCGCCGAGGGCCTGTGGAAGGATGACGCCTACTTCGCGTCTCGCCTTACCTATCCAAAGCGAAGCGCCGAAACCGTGCATTCGATCCAACTCCGGGATGCGGGCCCGGCTCTACGCTACGTCGCCTACCCCGGGCACCAAGGCAAGGCTCCGATCAATAACAATCACCTTGTGATCACTCCGGAATCCTTTGTCGTCATGCAGACCGGCGATCAGTCGTCGGACGACAATGACTGGTCGGACTTCGCATGGATCATGAACGTCGGCTTTCAGCATAAGGTAGATGTGTTGCTGCCCAATTGCTGGACGACCGACATTCAGAGGATGGCCCGCGGCGTGAACCCCAAGTTGATAATCACCGGCCACGAAAACGAGATGTCGCACACCGTCGACCATCGGGAAGACTACACGCAGACCTACAACCATTTGTTCGGCACGCCTTACCCGTTCGTTGTAATGTCGTGGGGCGAAGGCTTCACGGTAGCGCCGTAACGCGCACGAAGCATCCTATTCATCCAACCCCAACACATCGGGCGCAAAATAAAGAGAGTAACTTTCCCTATGAAACGCATCTTCCTGACCCTCTCGTTAATCGGCGTAGTCGGCGTGGCCGCCTGGACCGCCGTGGAGCAATACCGCATGAAGCATCCCGCTTCCGGCCAGTCGATCACCGTACCCGGCCGTAGCGGTGTGAATGCCATGCTCGTGAGCGGGTGGAAGACCACCCCGGCCGGTCGGCACTTGCCTTCCGGGGACATGATTCTGAGCGGTGAGGTGAGCCCGGACGGCAAGCTGTTCGCCTTCACGAACACCGGCTACACCCGGCACCAGTTGCACATCGTCGACCTCGGAACCGAGAAGGAAGTCGCGACGTTCCCGATGGAGCAGGCCTGGAGCGGCTTAGCGTGGGCGCCCAATGGCAAGCGGCTGTATGTATCGAGCGGCGCGGGATATGTGGGCAGCGACATCCTGGTCTATGACCGCTGGGACAAAGAAGGTTGGCAGGAAGCCCGCGGGGGCCTCAACCTGCTCGGCGCGAAGAAGGAAAACTCGGCAATTTCATCGCTGCTGACCTCCGCCGACGGCAAACTGATCTACGCCATCAACAACTCGGACGGCTTCGTGTACATTCTCGAAACCCACGGCGGCCGGGCGGTCGGACGCGTTAAGGCTGGCGATCACCCCTGGGACGGGGTGCTCTCCAAAGACGGAAAGACGCTCTATATCGCCAATATCGGCAGCAGCGACGTTTCGATTTTGAACGTCTCGACCCCGGAGCAGCCCACTCTCCTCGGCATGATGACGACCGACGCCCATCCAAATGATTTGGCTCTGCGCGACGACGGCGTCTTGTTTGTCTCTTGCGGCCATACGAATAACGTGCTCGCTTTCGACGTGAACACGAAGCAACGGCTCGAAGTGATCAACATGGCGCTGGGCCCGAAGGCTCCGGCGGGGACAACGCCGAACTCGCTGATTCTTTCCCCGAACGGCAAGACGCTTTATGTCGCCAACGCGGACAACAACACGGTGGCGGTGGTCGATGTCGCGGCGCGGGGCAAGGCCGAAGTGGAGGGCTTCGTCCCGACAGGTTGGTATCCCACGCTCGTCCGGACGAGTGCGGACGGCAAGCGGCTGTTGGTCGCCAGCGGCAAGGGTGTGGGCACGGGTCCGAACAAAGTGAAGCGGCCGATCGACACCATCGCGCCGGCGGCTAGCTTCCAACATCATGGCAACAATTTGAACGGCCTGCTTTCGTTCGTCGACGTTCCCGACAAGGCCAAGCTCTCGGCGTACTCCAAGCAAGTTTATGAGAACACCCCCTACAAAGACGCCCTACTGGCTTCGGCGGCGATCCCCGCGGGGACGGTAATTCCGACGCGGGTCGGCGAGCGTTCGCCGATTCAGCACGTGCTCTACATCATGAAAGAGAACCGTA
>CANNLB010000626.1 GCA_947505565.1 Acidobacteriota bacterium
CATTTCACGGTCAAGGGCAGCCAACCGAGGTTGGAGAGCGCAATCGCCCTGCTATTTTAGACGTGCGGCGACGCTGATTTCTTCTCGGGCACGCCGCCCGATCATGGCTGCATCGACACGCGGAGCATTTTGGTGCAGTACGCCGCTCAATGGCTCCCTTGACTTCCCCAGCGTCGGGCAGGTCTTTCGGATAGAGCGCGAAACCATTGACAAAAGGCCGGTGCGCGCAGCCGAGAGATCGCGTTGGGGATCACGAGCCGTACACCGCAAGAGGCCTCGCCGCAACGCGTGCTGGCCGTCAACCGCGGCCATTGGAGCATCGAAAGCGTTCACTGCATAATCGACTGGAACTACGATGAGGATCGCAGCCAAATCCGCACGGGCTTTGGCCCGGAGAATATCACGCGCCTGTGTTGCTTTGCCGTAGGAATCCTCAAATCATTGCAGAAACCCGCGCCATCCATCGCTGAGAGCATACGCGAACTCACGTTCAGGACGCGTCTCGTCTTCGACTACTTGCGCATGACGAAAAACTCGATCCCCAGGGAGTTCGCCCGTTGAGAACAAATTTACCGTGGAACTGAGTGCCTCGCCCATTGACACAGAGCCCCATAAAAAGATACCCTCCCGCCAATGACTTCTCGCCGTTATTTCTTCTTCGGGTCCCTCCTCGCCGGTGCCATCCCCACCGCCGGCTACGGCAGCGTTCCCTCCCTTCGCGCCCTCGGCTATAAGCCCTTCTACGACAAACTCAACGTCGCCGCCATCGGCTGCGGTGGCCGCGGAGCCGAGATTCTGCGTGAAGCCGCCACCACCGAAAACATCGTCGCCCTCTGCGACGTCGATCTCGACCGCGGCGCGCCCTCTATGAAGCGCTTCGAAAAGCTGCCGGTCTATCGCGACTTCCGCTCGATGCTCGATAAAGAAGGCAAGAACATCGACGCCGTCACCATCGCCATTCCCGACTTCATGCACGCCGCCGTAGCCCTCGCCTACATGCAGGCAGGCAAACACGTCTACGTCGAAAAGCCCCTCTGCCGCACCCCCTGGGAAACCCGTCTCCTCCATGACGCCGCCGTCAAATACAAGGTCGCGACGCAAATGGGCAACCAAGGTTTCTCCCACGAATCCCACCGCGTCGCCGCCGAAATCCTCTGGTCCGGCGAAATCGGCGACGTCACCGAAGTTCACATCTCAACTACTCCCGGGACCCATCCCACCGGCCTCCAGGAGCTCCCGCCAGAACAGTCCGTCCCCAAAAGTCTCGACTGGAGCGCTTGGCTCGGTAACGCCCCCATGCGCCCGTTCAGCTCCTACTACGTCCCCTATAACTGGCGCGGCTTCTTCGACTTTGGCACCGGCCAAATCGGCAACTGGGCCACCCACACCGCCGGCCCCGTCCACCACGCCCTCCAACTCGGCGCCCCCACGAGCATCGAACGCGTCTCGGTCGAAGGCGAAAGCAAATACACTTTCCCCAACCGCGCCACCATCCGCCTCGACTTCCCCAAACGCGGCTCCCTCCCCGCCGTCAAAGTCTTCTATCACGACTCCGCCCGCGCAACTGACCCCGAGGTCTATCACGTCCCCGGCATGGCGAACGAGGCGATTCTGCCCCCGCCGAATAACCTCTCCGACAAGGGCCGTCCGATGGGCTCCGGCCGCGCTCCGCAAGCCGGCCCCCGTCCCAACCGTCCCGCTGGCGGGCCGCCCATGGGTGCCGGCGGCCCCGGCGTTACCGTCTTCGGCGGACCCCGTGGCAGCGCTGCACCCGGCCTCCTCACCGGCAACGGTGCGGTCTTCATCGGCACGAAAGGCATCATGGCCACTTGTGACCGCGGCGAAGGCGTTTGGCTCCTCCCCTCCGCCCGCTGGGCCGAATACAAGCTCCCCTCACAAATGCTTACCCGCTCTCCCGGCCACATGATCGATTGGGTCCGCGCCTGCAAAGGCGGCGACGCCTCCTGCTCCGATTTCCGCATCGCGGCTCCGTACGCCGAATGGCTCGCCCTCGCCGCCATCGCCTTCCGCATGCCCGGTAAGCTCGATTGGGATTCGAAAAACCTTCGCTTCACCAACAGCGTCGAAGCCAACAAGTACGTCAAGCCAGCCTTCCGCCCCGGGATGGAATTGAAACTCTGACAATAGGCGAAGACGCCGCCCCGCCCGCCACCTTTCGCCCCGTGTTCCAGGTACTCCTGCACCTGGCCCGGGGCCTCGAGGGCCAGTTCGCCCTCGTCAGTCTCTTCGCCTTTCTCTCCACCGGCGCTGACCACATGCAGCCGCTCGTCGACCGCCTGGCGATCAACGCCATCGTCGGCGGCGGAGCCAAGCCGCGCGAGCAAACCATCGAATCTCTCCTCACCTCCGTCGGCCTGCTCTTCCTGCTTAGTCCGGATTTCTCACAAAACTAGCCACTAACTGACCAGCCGAGGCCGTTTGGTAGTCCCGGGGGTTGATCCCGGGCCCCAAAAGCCCGCTTTGGCGACGTCGGGCTATTGAACCTATAATTGGCAGTTAAAGCCCCTCGGCGTGGCCCTCCCGCAAGGTGAGCCGGCTGCTGCCCCCTCCGGCTCCCCCCCCCACCGGATCGACACCCTTGGCTGCCCTGTTAAAGGTTGCTGGGAACCGGCCCCCGCGGTCACTCGCCATGGGCTCCTCGCTTACGTCATCGACTTCCTGGAAGTAAGTAGCACTTGGCAAGAGTTCGTCGATTCCTGACCCTTGACTTACTCCAGCCATAACTCACCCGCCACGCCACCATCGTCTACTCGATCCTCATCGGCCAACATCGCTACGCCCACATGACCGCCCTGTCGGGCGATACCGTCATGGCAAGCCTGTTCGGCATGAAGACGTTTCGAAGCCAGGATAGCGTCCGCCGCGCCTTCGAGCGCGTCGACGAAGAGGCCCTCACCCAATGGATCGACCAACAAGTAGATCGCACGTTCGCACCCCTTCTCGAACTCGACTGGGTTCACGATCTAGACGCCACCATCAAGGTGCTCTATGGCCACCAGGAGGCGGCTCGACTGGGGTACAACCCGACCAAGCCGGGTCGCCCTT
>CANNLB010000627.1 GCA_947505565.1 Acidobacteriota bacterium
ACATCGATACGATGTACAATCTGGACCGCTACCGGCCGAATTACAGCAATAAGCAGGGGATTCCGATCTTCCTAACGAAGGCGTAAGCGGGGCTTAAATGGGTCTTTTCGATCTGTTTTCGAAAAAGAAACCGGAGCTGACGGCGGATCTGCGAGAGCGGATCCGCCGTTCCTTTGAAGAAGCGGCGGCGGACGAGGAGCATTTTCCTTCGACGATTGATCCGCGGATCTTGCACGTGAGGGTGTTGGTGGAGACGTTCGGCGATCTGAACGGGAAGCGGGTACTGGACGCCGGCTGCGGGAAGGGGCGGTTTGCCCGGGCACTTCTGGCCGAGTATCCAGCGGCGAAATTATGCGGGATGGATTTGGCCGTGGCGATGGTGCGGCACGTACAAGAGCCGCTGTGGCCGACGGCGGGGAGCCTGACGCAGTTACCGTTTCAGGCGGGTGCATTTGATGCCGCCTATGCGACCGAGTCCCTCGAACATGCCGTGGATATTGATACGGCGGTGGCGGAGTTGTGCCGCGTGGTGAAGTCGGGCGGGGCGATCGTCGTCATCGATAAAAATAAAGACCACTGGGGCCGGTTTGAGACCCCCGAGTGGGAACGTTGGTTCGGTCAGCAGGAGCTCGAAACGATGCTGCGGCGGCACTGCCGCGAGGTGACGAGCCGGCCAATTTCGTATTGGGAAGACGTGGACCCGGACGGGCTCTTCCTGGTTTGGATTGCGCGCAAGTAGAATGGGGCGTGCGTTGGTATTTACTCATCCTTGCGGCTAGTGCTTTCGCGCAGCCTGCGGCTAAGCTCTGGTGGAGCTTTACGCCGCTGCGTCCAGTGACGGGTTCGATCGATGCGCATGTGCGGGCGGGCCTTGGGAAAAAGCAGCTGGTGTCGAATCCGCGGGCCGATGGGCGGACTCTGTTACGGCGACTGCATTTTGACTTGACCGGGTTACCGCCGACCGAAGCCGAGGCGCAGACGTTTTTGGCGGATCCGAATGTCGAAAAGCTGGTGGACCGGTTGTTGGTTTCGCCGCAATTTGGGGAGCGCTGGGCGCGGCACTGGCTCGACGTGGCCCGTTATGGCGAGGACGATTTTCACGGTACCGCGCCGCATCCGTATGCGAACGCGTGGCGCTATCGTGACTGGGTAGTCGGCGCGCTGAACGATGATATGCCGTACGACGTTTTTGTGAAGGCGCAGATTGCGGGGGACCTGTTGCCGAACCGCGAGCGGTATCTGGGCGGGTTGGGTCTGTTCGGTTTGGGGCCTTGGTACTTCGGGATTTCGCAGCCGCCGCAGGCGCGGGCGGACGAACGGCACGACCGGGTGGATATGGTGACGCGCGGTTTCCTGGGGATTACGGCGGCGTGCGCCCGATGCCACGATCACAAGTACGACCCGATTTCGCAACGGGATTACTACGCGATGGCGGGGGTGTTTGCCAGCACAGCGTACAAGGAGTATCCGTTGGCGGCGGCGGAGGAGGTGGACCGTTACCAAGCGCACCAGAAGAAGATTGCCGCGCAGGAGAAAGCCATCGCCACGTTTGTGGAAAAGCAGCGGGTGCAGTTGGCGGAGATTCTGTCGTTTCGTCTTGCCGATCTGATGATGGGGACCGGCGCTGTCGACGCGGACCTGACCAAACGGTGGCAGGCGTATCTGGCGAAGCCGGACGAGGATCAGCCGTTTCGGGCGGCGTGGGACAAGACGCGGGATCGGGCGGCCGCCGAAGCGTTTGGCACCTTGGTGCGGCAAGTGGCCGAGGAGAAGCGGACGCTGGATGCCGAGAACGCGAAGCGAGTGGCGAAGGCGGCACCTCCGCCCATGACGCGGCGGAAGGAGATTCTACCCGGCAACTATGACTCCGAGGCGGACTTCAATCCCGGGGCCGATATTCCGACCGAGTCGCTGGAGCGGGACCGCTATACGCTGTGGCGGAAGATGTTCAGCGGAGACACGGCTCTGCTGCGCGTGAGCAAGATTGACGACCATTTGAGCGGCGAATGGAAGCGGCATTTGGATACGCTGCGGGCGGAACTCGCGAGCTTGAAAAAGACGAGCCCGGCGGCGTATCCATTTCTGCATGGGGTGGCCGAGCACGAAGAGCCGATCGATATTGAATTGAACCTGCGGGGGAATCCGGAGCGGTTGGGGCCGAAGATCCCGCGGCAGTTTTTGACGGCATTGGGCGGCGCGGCACTGGGGCAGGGCAGCGGGCGGTTACAGTTGGCCGAGGCCGTAGTGGCGCATCCGCTGGCCGCGCGGGTGATGGCGAACCGGATTTGGGAACACCTGCTGGGCCATGGCGTCGTGCGGACGCCATCCAACTACGGACTGATGGGCGAGCGGCCGGCGAATCCGGAGTTGCTTGAATATTTGGCAGCACGATTTGTGGCGTTGCGATGGTCACCGAAGGCATTGATTCGGGAGATTGTGCTGAGTGAAACCTATCAGGCTTCGAGTGCGAATGCGGAGGTGGGCCAGAAGGTTGACCCGTCGAATCGTTTGTTCTGGCGGGCGGAGCGGCGGCGGATGGATGCCGAGTCGATGCGCGATGCGATTCTGGCCGTGAGCGGGGAACTCGATTGCACGGTGGGGGGCGAGTCGGCGGAATTGGATGATCGCAACTTGCGGCGGACGGTGTACGCGCGGGTCGGGCGGTACCAGCAGAATGAGACGCTGGCGCTGTTTGACGTCCCGAGTTCGAGCGCGAGCGCCGAGCATCGGGCGGCGACGAATGTGCCGCTGCAGCGGCTGTACTTTTTGAATAGCGACTTCATTAAGCGACGGGCGAAGGCGTTGGGCGGGCGGATTACGAGCGTGGAGCGGGCGTACGAACTGTTGTTCCAACGAGCTCCGTCGGCACGCGAGAAAGAACGCGGTGAGCAGTTTTTGCGCGAGGCATCGAAGGCCGAGTACGCGCAGGTTTTGTTGAGTGCGAACGAGTTTCTTTATGTGGACTAGACGAGAGCTATTGGCGCGGGTAGGGTGTGGATTCGGTGGCGTGGCGCTATCCGATTTAATGGCGGCGGACTCGTTCGCTCCGAAGGCGCCGCACTTT
>CANNLB010000628.1 GCA_947505565.1 Acidobacteriota bacterium
CCCTCCCACCTCCGCCCCGGCGACAACCTCTACACCAACTCCATCGTCGCCCTCGACGCCCGCACCGGCACCCTCCGCTGGCACAAGCAAATGGTCTCGAACGATTCCCACGACTGGGACCTCACCCAAGTCAGCCCCCTCTTCCAAGCCACCGTCGGCGGCCGCGACGTCAGCCTCGTCGCCACCGTCGGCAAGGATGGCATCCTAAGAACTCTCGACCGCGAAACCAAAAAACCTCTCTACGAAACCCCCATCACGACGCTGGAAAATCACACCGTCCCCGTAACCACCAAACCCACCCACGCCTGCCCCGGCATCTTCGGCGGCGTGCAGTGGAACGGCCCCGCCTACAACCCCCTCACCCGGATGCTCTACACCCCTGCCGTCGACTGGTGCGCCACCTTCACCGCCAGCGCCGATGAAGCCGTCACCTCTTCCCCAGGCGCTATGTACCTCGGAGGCACCGCTCGCCCCGACCCCCAAAAGCAAGGCTGGATCTCCGCCGTCGACGCCGTCTCCGGAGAGCCCCGCTGGAAGTACAAGAGTCCCCAACCCGTCGTCGCCGCCGTCACCACCACCGCCGGCGGCGTCGTCTTCGGCGGCGAACTCACCGGCCACTTCCTCGCCCTCGACGCGAAGACCGGCCAGGTCCTCCACCGGTTCCAAACCGGAGGCCCCATCGGCGGAGGCGTCATCTCCTATGAAATCGCCGGCAAGCAACACGTCGCCGTCATGTCCGGCCGCCCCTCCGCCTTCTGGTGGGGAGGCCACGCCGGCGCCCCCACCGTCTTCATCTTCACCCTGCCTTAATCGGAAGTCGACGAATGCGAATCGAGCGCGCCGTGACGGTGATGAAACATCCAGCCTCGAGTTCACTCCCGATTCGCTCCAGCACGAGCCAAACGAGATTCGCGGCCTCAGGCGCTTTGAGGCGTTGAATTCTGAGTCGGACGACCGAGGGGCCGGACGCTCCAGAGAGCGCGAGCGTACTCGATAATGGCCTCGTCTTCGACCGCTTCCATGTCAATCTCACCGACGTGAATTACATCTAGTCCCATTCCACGAAGCAGTGCTGCTGCCGAGTGAGGAATCCCTTGGTCCAGAAGCAGCTTCATGCCACCCGGAAGTCGATGACCTCTTCTAAGTTGGCGGCTGCTAATTCGAGTGCCTGCGAAATATCGTCTTCCACCAGCTCCGGGTATTCGCGAAAGAGATCTTCCCTATTCGGGTAAAGAGGCACCGCCTCAAGTACCCGGCGAACGCTCAGCCTCATGCCGCGGATACATGGCTGGCCATTCATCTGCTTCGGATCCACCGTGATGCGATCAAAATTGGCTGCGGTCATAACAAGTGTTCGCTAGGAAAACGTTCCTCGTTTCGATTTTACTCCTGTTGACGAGAGCCTTCGTGGCGACGGCCCGATACTACTTCCGTTCGTCCTTCCCCGGAGCATCATAAGGTGCCCCCGTTCCCGACGAGCCCATGAAAAACTTCTGCCCCCCCGGCAGCGTAATATCCCGCCCATTCGCCCGGTTCGACCGATCCTTCGCCTGATACCCATCCACAATAATCGCCTGCCCCGGCTGAATCGAATCCCGTTTCAGCCCCCGCCGCAGTAAGCTATTCGGCGTCCCCCCCTCCACCATCCAAATCTCTTTCTTCCCGTCCGCCTTCGTCGTCTCCAAGTGGATCCAAGTATGCGGATTAATCCACTCCACCCGCGTCACCGGACCCTTCAACAACACCGGCCGATTCGGGTCAAACTCCGCCCCGAACGCATGGTGCGCATACACGCTCCGCACCTGCACAAAAACTAGTCCCAGCCCACAAGCCGCGACCACGCCCAATATCACTCGAGTCTTCGCCATCATTTCTTCACCTTCTTTTCGGCCTCAGCCTCTAACAGCCGCGCACCCTTCAAAATCCCGCCAAACGAGTAATTCCCCTCGTGGCACGCATACTCAAAAATCCGCTGCTCCGTCGCCGGCCACAAAATCTCCCCGCTCCACGGCTTCGTCCAAACCGTCGGATCCTCCACCGTAAACCCATATAGCAACGACTTCGCATCAATCCGCCGAAACCGCTCCACCACATGCAAATTCCGCGACGCCCCAATCGCCGGGTTGTCGTTAAAATTCGTCGTATCCACCACCAGCGTATCCCCCTCCCAACGCCCAATCGAATCCCCTAACCACCGCCGAATCTCCGGTGGCTCATGCTCCCCATTGATCCGCACCACCCGCGCATCATGCACCATCTCGTTCACAATCACGAGCGAATCTTTCGTCAACACGAGCTGCTTCAAGTTGTTATACATCACCGGTAACATCGGCGGCCCGCCCCCCGAGCCAAACGACAGCAAACACCGCTCCGCCGTCGGCCGCATCTCCGGGTCGTCGTACGGCCCCGGCGAAATCCCCTCCGTAATCCAAAACGCGTCGCCCCGATTCGGCCGCGACACCTTCGCCTGCGCCGCCCGCTGTTTGCGCGCCGCGTCCGTCACCGGCGGCATCCGCCCATTCGACGGATCAATCACAATCGACGTCCGCCACTTCCCGTCCACCTTGAACGCCCCTTCGCCAATATCCACCCACAGCGAGTTGTAGCCACCCACATTCCCCGCCGGGCCTTCCGATCCGTCTCCCCCCGTCGGCGGCGCCTTCCGATTCGGATCGCTCGCTTTATTCGTCGCCGCCGCCACCGCCTTCGCTTGGTCGGCCACCACCTTCGCCTCGGCGTCGGTCAACGACTGCCGTTCGCCCAAACTCGCCGGCCGCGTCAACGGCGTCAGCGTCGCAATGTCATAGGTGCCAGAAAGGTCCGGCTTCCCGTCCGGAGTCCGCGGAATCTCCGCCCCCCAAACCGTCGCCACCATCGCCAGAGTCATCGCAATTCGTAGATGCATAATCACCTCGGCAACGGCTTCCGCCGATGCTCACCAAACACCAACTCTTCCACAAACTCGACGCACTTGAAATCCATCAGCCGAGCGTCTTTCTCCATCCGCCGATACAGCGGCAGCGAGATTTTCCACGGCTTTGTAAACACCGCC
>CANNLB010000629.1 GCA_947505565.1 Acidobacteriota bacterium
AATTTATCGCAAAGATAAAGCTCTATCGAAGGCTGCGCTGGGCTTTATACAGGTTATCCTGAACCAAGCTGCTTCTACTTCGGGAACCGGTTTAATCGCTTCAGGCGGTTGAGGCGTCCCCCCCCCTGCCCTATGGCTCGAAAGACCATCAAAACCTCCACGATTCTTGTATCCGACGCTGAAGGATTCCGGGTTTATCCCTCCCGCGAAGACATGCCGCAGCAGGTGCGCGAGCGCCTCGACAAATCGATTACCGGCGGCATGGCGGCGACGGTCTTGATCGCTGATCCCCGGGGACGCGACGAGATTCTAAAAGCCCTGCGGGGCGAACCGTCGGCTCTGAATAACGGAGTCCCCGGCCTTGGGCGTCGGGCGGCGGCGGCTCTGGTTTCGGGAAAGCCGGTGCCGGCCGGTCCGCTGTGGCTTCAGTCGCGGTCGGTTCGTCTCGCCCTCGCCTTCGGCGTTCCACTCGCTTTTGCCTGTGCCTTTTGGGCGCTACTCGCGCTGCAAAAATAAGCCGGATGGTTTGTTCCGGTCGGCCGATATGAATCCTGACAGCGGGGATTCTGTCATCTGCCATGTTTCTTTCACTCAAAAAATCACTCGACCACTCTGGTACGAGCCGTCAAGCCGAAGCCTTCCGGAGAACGTTACAAATGGTCTTGGCCGCGCTCCGCGTCCATATGGTCGAAGCGGACGTCAATTCTCGGGACCGTTTCAAAACGGAGATCCACGGCTTTTCGGAGACTCTGGGGACTAATTCCGACCCGGACAACATCCTCGTCACGGCTGGCTCGCTCGTCCAGATCATCGAGGACTACTCCGCCGATACCCGGCGGCGTATCCGGGCCCAGCAGCACGACTGGCAGCAGATGGTCGCCTTACTCGCCGATACCATCGCCGCCGTTTCCCTCTCTGGCCATCCGGCCGCCGACAGCCTCAAGATCCTCGTCAAACAACTAGAGAACGCCACTCCTAACTCTAACCTTGCGCCGCTTAAGCAGCAGCTCGCAGACTGCCTCGCCACTCTCCGCCACGATGCCGAATCGGAAACCCACGCTGCCCCGACCTTGCACACTCCGACCTCCTCGGATGCCGTCAAGCTGGAGCCGGTCAAGAACGCCCTCGAACTGCTCCCCCGCCTTGCCGTCGAAGGGGCGCTCGAAGAGGCCCGCCAAACTCCCGGCTCCTTCATTGCAATTCTCCCGATCGATCGATTCTCTATTTTCCAGACCCGCTTCGGCCCGGACATCGCCGCGGAGATCTTTCAGTTTTTTCTCATGCATATCCGGTCGCGCCTGTTGCCAACCGATCAACTTTTCCATTGGAACGAAGGCGCTATTCTCGCGATCGTCCAACGCCCCTTTCAACTCGATTCGGTACGCGCTGAATTTGCTCGCTTTGGCAGCCACAAGCAGGAACATACGGTCTCGCTCGGAGGTGGGCGCTCCATTATGCTCGGCATCGGCAGCACATTTGCTGTCTTCGGCGCCGACGAAGGACGCTCCACCCTCCAGTTCATTGGTAGGATTGAAAGCTTTCTCCTCTCCCAATCCGTCCACATCAACTAATTTCGCTCAGATTTCGTTGCTCGCTGCCAATGAAAACTGCATGGAACACCGAAAAGAACCCCGAATCCCCGTTGAAAAGACTCTCACACTTCGCATCCTCGGCAACGCGCCAAGTGACATCGAAGTCCAAGTGATCGACGTCTCTGCCGACGGCATGCGTTATCTGAGCCCCCGTGCCGTGGCCCCCTCCAGCGCCATTCGCATCGACCGCCCGGACGGCATGATCCTCGGCGAAGTCTGTTACTGCGACCCCGCACCAGAGAACCAATTCCACCTCGGCGTGCTTTTCCATCAGGTCCTCAATAACCTCCGGAACCTCGATCCCCTACTCCGCACGCTACACCCAACACACGCCACAAAGGCCCTGAAGCCGAGCTCCCGCTAGTCTCGTGTTATTCTGCAAGTCGTGCAAAAACGTGTCGTTGTCTTTGGAGCCGCCGGCCAACTCGGCGTCGAATTAGTTCGGGTCTTCTCCCTTCGCGGCTACGCCGTAACTGCCTTTAACCGGGCCTCGGTAGATATCTCCGACCTCCCCACCCTCGAGTGCAAACTCGCCGAAATCGATCCCGCCATCGTTCTGAATTCCGCCGCTTACAACATGGTCGACGTCGCCGAAAGGGAGCCCGCCGTTGCCTATCAAGCCAACGCCCTCGGCACCCGCAATCTCGCGACCGCCTGTCGTCAGATCGATGCCCAACTCGTCCACTTCTCCACCGACTACGTATTCGACGGTACCCTCGGGCGCCCGTACGTCGAAACCGACCTGCCCTGTCCGATCGGTGCGTATGGCGTTTCGAAACTTTCCGGGGAATACTTCGCTCGCGCCTACCACGACAAAGCGCTCGTCCTGCGCACCTGCGGCGTCTTCGGCCCCGGCGGTCGCAATACGGCCCGGGGGAACTTCGTCGAAACGATGCTCCGACTGGCTCTTTCGGGCAAGCCCATCCAGGTGGTGCAGGAGTATATTGCCTCGCCCACTTACTCGCCTGCTCTGGCTGAGACCACGGCCGACCTCGTCGGTGCGGGGCACTTCGGCCTGTATCACGCCGGGGGCGGGACCCCGATCAGTTGGTACGATTTCGCCGCGAAAATCTTCGCCGCCGCCAACCTCACCCCCACTCTCAACGTCGCTCGTCCGGAAACCTATCGGACCGAAGCCCGGCGTCCCAAATTCTCCGCGCTTTCCAATGCCCGGCTCGAATCGCTCGGCCTTCCTCCCATGCCCTCGCTCGATGCCGCGCTCGCTGACTACATGCTCCGCCGCTAACTAGCGCTTGCTGGCGTAGTAACCTTTTCGGGTCTGCGCCTTCAGGTTCTTGTCCGCCAACCGGATCTCGAGTTTTCGAAAGGCCCCGTCGCGGGTCTCATTCGTCGAGGAGTAGCCGATCACGTATTGGCTTCGCATCTCTTCCTGAATCTGCGTGAAGATGTCGCCCAGCGATTGGTTCCGTCCCACACTAAAGAACCGTCCCCCAGTC
>CANNLB010000630.1 GCA_947505565.1 Acidobacteriota bacterium
CTCTCAAGCACCTCAAACCGAGCCGGGTCCAGCCGCAACCGCCCCATCAGCTCCTTCTCCAGCCGCTCCAGCGCCCCCTGCTCCTCCGGATCTTGCGTCCGGTCCGCGTCTTCTTTTACGAGCTCATACTGCCGCCGCTCGGCCTTCGGAAACTGGCTCGCCTCCTTCCGCCGCATCTCCAAACGCAGATCGGTTACCGTCTTCCCCACCGCCAACTCCCGCCGCTTAGCCACTAGCCGCGGCAGCATGGCCTTTTCATAAGTCCCCAATGCCGCCTTCTCCGGCCCGTCCTTCAGCCGCGCTTCGATCTCCTTGATCTTCGCCGCCGCCTTCGCCGCGAACTCCTCATCGGCGTACGGCACCGTCACGTTCTCCACCTGCACCGTGTTGAAGAACGCTTGCCAACGGTAGTAGTCCTTCTGTGGAATCGGGTCGTACTTATGGTCGTGGCAACGAGCGCAGCCGACGGTCAGCCCCAGAAACACCGAGCTAGTTGCCGCCGTCACTTCGGCCAAATAATTGGCTCTAACCTCATCCGCCACCAAGTTCGACCGGTCCCAGGGAGCCAGCCTTAAAAACCCCAATGCGACATGCCCCTGCACATTCGGCGCATAGTTATTCCGCGACTTCGAATGCTCGTCCGCCCCGCCTAACTGTTGAAGGATGAACTGGTCATACGGCAGATCCTTGTTGAACGCGTCGACCACCCAGTCCCGATACCGCCAAGCGTTCCCAATCGCCCCGTCCCCCTCTAACCCGCTCGTCTCCCCATAACGAGCCAAGTCCAACCAATGCCGACCCCAGCGTTCCCCATACCGAGGATCCGCCAGCAGCTTTTCCAAGAGCTTCGGAAAGTCCCCTTCGGCCACAAACGCCGCGGTCTCTTCCGCCGTCGGAGGCAATCCAATCAGGTCGAAATAAGCCCGTCGAGCCAAAGTCCGCCGATCCGCCTCCGGTGCCAGACCCAACCCCTTCTCCCGCAGCTTAGCCAGAACAAACTCATCCACCGAGCGCCCCTGCGGCTTCACCGGCTTTTCGTAGGGCCACCGCCAAGTCGTCTTTGCGGTCGGGCCATCCGATGGCAAAGCCTTCACCCAAGCTTCCAAAGTCTCGACGTCTTTAGCCGCCAAAGCCTTCCCCATAGGCATCTGCGGCGCCAGCATGCCCTTCACCATCTGGATCAGAACACTCTGTTCCGGATGTCCCCCGACCACGGCCTTCCCGTGCTTCTTCCCGCCAGCCAGCACGAAGGAGAGCTTCTCCACGGAGAACCCGCTAGCCTTCGAGACGCCGACATGGCAAGCCGAGCAGTTAGCCGTCAAAATCGGAGCCACATCCCGCTCGAAGTCGGGAACGATCGCCAGAAATAAAAAAGCCCAAGACCACATGGTGACCTTGAGTGTATACAACTTTTTTAATGTTGGCGACCCCAGAGGGATTCGAACCCTCGTTGACGCCGTGAAAGGGCGGTGTCCTAGGCCGGGCTAGACGATGGGGTCGCGTCGGGCGAACATCTAATAGAATACCGGGCGAGCGGACCGAACGTCAACTCGCCCCAATATTTACCGGGACTACAGAGTCTTCAAATAGGTCAAAAGATCAGCAAACTGATCCTTCTCCAGCTGCTCTTCGTAAGGCGGCATCCCATTCCCGCCCTTCTTGATCTTCTCGATAACCTTGGCCTCGGTCATCCCCTCTTTCTTGTACAAGGCCTTCAGAGCCGGCGCATTCCCGCGCTTCTCGTCCGTGTCCGTGTTGTGGCAGCCCATACAGGCCGAATTCTCAAATACTTCCTGGCCCTTCTTGGCATCCGCGGCCATCGCCGCTCCAGCCACTAGGATCGCCGGAATCGTCAAAGCAAATAGGCGCTTACTGATAGTCATGGATCTCCAAACTCCTCACTCAATCTAAACCGCTATTCTACAATCTGCCCATGCTTCCCGTCATCTTGCTCTTCGCGAAGGCTCCGGTGCCAGGCCGTGTCAAAACTCGTCTCGCCGCGGGAATCGGCCCCCAACAAGCGGCCGATCTCCATAAACTCTTCGTTAATACGATGCTCGCCCGCCTCCCAAAGTTTGCGGATCTCGAACTCCATCTCGATATTCCCACAGACGATTTCACCGCCCCAAACGTTTCCATCGCCCTCCAATCTCCCGGCGACCTCGGCCAACGCATGCTCCACGCCCTTACCCCCCGCCTACCCGCCCTCCTCCTCGGCTCCGACTCCCCCACCGTCCCCGACGCCCACATTCAAGCTATGCTCGCAACCGCCGCCGACGTCACCCTCGCCCCCACTGACGACGGCGGCTACTGGGCCATCGCCGCCCATCGCACCCATCCCGACATGTTCTCGGGCGTCCGCTGGTCCACCGCCGATACCCTCACCGACACCGAAGCCGCCTGCCACGCCGCCGGCCTCTCCACCGCCCGCGGCCCCGCCTGGTTCGACATCGACGAACCCGAAGATCTCTCGAAAATCGCCGAATTCTTGGAGCAAAATCGCTCCCCAAAACATCCTCCGTTTTATGTCCCTTAAAGTTGGCGCCAAAGCCCCCAATCTAAACTTGACCGACGAAGCCGGCAACCCCTTCAAGCTCTCCGCCCTCAAAGGCAAAACCGTCGTCCTCTACTTCTACCCCAAGGCCGATACCCCCGGCTGCACCACCGAAAGCTGCGAATTCCGCGACTCGACCGCCGCCTTCTCCGCCAAAGACGCCGTCATCATCGGCATCTCCCCCGACGCCGAAAAGGCCCAGCTCAAGTTCAAATCGAAGTTCGATCTCCCCTTCTCCCTCCTCGCCGATTTCGACCACGCCGGGGCCGAAGCCTATGGCGTTTGGAAGGAAAAATCCATGTACGGCAAAACCTACATGGGCGTCGAACGCACCACCTTCATCATCGGACCCACCGGAAAAATCACCCACATCTTCGAGAAGGTTAAGCCCGTCGGCCACGCCGCCAAAGTCCTCGCCGCCCTCTAAACCTTCAACTCCGCAATCGTGGCACCGGTCCCCCCCTCGGCCGGCGTCGCC
>CANNLB010000631.1 GCA_947505565.1 Acidobacteriota bacterium
CACTAATCGACCTAGCTTCCGGCCCTCGAGATCGGCATCAACGAAGTGAATACCGCCATAACGGCGCGAGAGCCCCGCCTCATCGGCGGCCTCGGAAAACGTCGACCAACTCAATGTCAGGTCTCTCGCAGGGACAAGACCGGGCTCAAACAGCGAACTACCCGCCGGAATCGTTACTGCGTACGGAAAAAAATCGCTCCTCTGAAAACGCTTCAATACTTCCGCGGCAGCAGCGCTGAAGGTGCTATGGCCCGATACGAACTCCGGGAACGGTGGCGTCACGAAAGTGGCGGCCTGATAGGGCTGCCAGTTTTGTCCGCTAATGCGCCGCGTTCCCTGAAACGGTCCAGCCCACGAAGAAATGGACTTTCCCTGCATCAGATAACGGACCGCCGTGATGGGACGAACCGACTCATAGGCGCGTTTAGCATCCCAGGCGGCGATTCCTGCGTCAAAGACCGCGTTGGCCACCAAAAAAAACAACTGCACGTCCTGATCCAACGTGTGGCCCCGCCGGATCGAAACCACCTGTGCCAGTTCGTTCCAGTGTCCCGGTGGAGTGCTCGAATTCGGCCCGTCCGCCCAGTATTCGGCAATCACCTTCTGCGCATCGGTCAGATTCTCAGAATACGACAAGGTCTCATCCACGTCCTCGGCATACTTCTCGGAATCCGGCGCCGGCGCTGCGAAAGGCGGGCGAAACTGACTCCCTCTCGTCAACGCAAACGGCCGGACCAGTCCCCAATGGGCGCCCAAGTACTTCTGGATGGTGAATCCTCCTTTCCCATCTGGGACGGTCAAGGGCTGCCACTTCGTGGCGTCATTCAGTACCGTAGCCGTATTCACCGATACGTAGCCGCTATTGTCCGCATAGCCGTTGGCTTGGTTGGAGCCATCATCGGCGCGATAGTCCAGAATGGCCTTCGCGGCCAAGTGTCCGACTCCGGCGGGGGTTGACGGATCCACCGAGTTGTTACCCGGATCTCCTCCGTTGGACCGCAGCCAGAGATCCGTAGTGTCCTTTTGCGCTGGCAGCAGGCTGATCAACACCGTATGGGCGGCATAGGCGATTGCAATGCTCTTATTGGAAAGCGTTCGTTCGTTTGCTGGACGGCGGAGCGATGCACCCAAACGGGTTCCCACCGCCTTATCGTCATAAGCCGCCCACGCATCAAAAACCGAGGTTTGCACCATCGCTAACGCTCGAGCAACCATTGGCGGGCCAAGTTTCGCCGCGCGGGTATGGATAAGGGCAATCCGGTTCCACCGCAGTGCTGCATTGTCTTGCGGAATCTGCGCCGATAGCGACAACACAGACCCAGTAACGATAAGAAAGGTGCGGAGCATACGTTCAAACATCAGGCGAGAGGGTCCTTTGGCTTTTTGGGGTTACGCCGAGTTGGGCGGGCGGAACGCCACTTTGCCCAGTGAGCAACTCTTCGGCAAACAATTAGTATCGCATAGACCATTCGGTACGTCTAGTCACAGGACCCATGCATCATATAAGGCCCAGTACCTCTGGCGATATCTCCGCTTCATGTCCTGTTTCAGAGCCCGTCGCAGCCGAGCCATCGTAAGCCGCGCGAATTTCACCATTTTTGCCCATCGTCACATGCGGCTCGATTGGTTCCTGGCATCAAGAAGGCCCGAAAATCCTGTCACCCTGGCTCCAGGAAAACCCACCTTCATCAACTCCAGTCCTCAGCCAGCTGCAAAAGAGGATCAGCGCCGGCCTCGGACCAATTGCGTTCTCGTCGAGAACGGCTACAACCGATTCCTCTCCACTGCCGCCACCGCCCATATCGTCATCCGGCGATTCAACTCCCCTTTCGCGCGATAAGCAAAAGGACCGCTCGCCTAAACCCGCCGATGCCTCCCCACTCGATGCAACGCTACCTCATTCGCCTCGAGCCAGTGAACAAAAAACTGAAGCCAAACCTCTCACCACGAAGCCGCCTCAATCGTCGTCCGCTTCCCTTGATTCTGCACAATATGCAAGCAATTGACGTCACCCAGTGCCGACGTCAACTCAACCAGAAATCGTGCAAAGAACCCCACCCCCTCCGCGCGCTCTCCCCTCGAGGCTAAACAGCTCCACCCACCCCTTCCCCAGTTTCCCGTATAGCCTCTTGATCCCCCATCCGTAGCGGGACCCGCGCCCCTGAACTGCTTCCCCGTAGTGCACAATCGCTATCCGCGATCCCTCTCCCGCCCTACCTAAAAACTACTTCATCCCGCTCATCACTCCGAAACAGCGACGCCGGTAACCCCGCGCTATTCACCAAATTGGCGTCCGGATTGTTCTCCCACGCATACCGCACCACCCGCGGCTCCTTCACTTCCGAATGCGTAACCACCACCGCATCTCCCTCAATCCGCCCCACCGCCGGCCAAAACTTTCCATCCCGCCCGGCAATCGTGAACCCCTTCACCGGCCCTCCATCCCGCGTCTTCAACCCCGTCCCCGCATGATCAAACCATACCCGCATCCCACCCTCCTCCAATGTCACCTGCCGATACAGCGGACTCGAATAAACAAACCCCGTCGCCCCATAAGCCACATGCCGAGCCAACAGCGCCAACCGCCGACTCACCTCCTGCTTATTCCGCGGATGAATATCTGTCGCCTCCCCAATGTCGTTGATAATCACCACCCCCGTCTTCTTTAACCCCGCCGCCTTCACCTGTCCCTCCTGCACCCGCATCCAGTGCCCATTCTTCGCCGCATTCCCGAAATTCGCCAACTGCACATAAAAGAACGGAAAATTCCCCTGACCAAACGCCCGCCGCCAATCCCCCACTAGCGTCTCCAGCGCCTCCCCATAAACATGCCCCAGCCCCCGGCCCGCCTCCGACTCCCCCTGATACCAAAGCGCCCCCTTGATCGTATATTTTGCAATCGGAGCAATCATCCCGTTATAAAGCGTCGTCGGCTCATGCGGATGCCCCGGCCCCATCGGCACCGCCGGCCTCTCGCCCTTCGCCAACCCCTGTTCGTACCGCGTCATATTCAGCGGATACATCTGAATC
>CANNLB010000632.1 GCA_947505565.1 Acidobacteriota bacterium
CCGTAGCCCGCAATCCGCTCCCGTTGAAAGGCCGGCTGCATCAGCCGCCGCTGCCGCAGATGGGTCGGGTCCTCGCTCGTCAGCAGCCCTTCGCCGAACAGGCCCTTCGTCCGTTCAATACGCGGGAACTTTTCGAACGCCGAGCCTTGAGTAATCAACAGATCTCGAATCAACTCGGGTTCATTAATCAGGTAGAAGTTCCGGTTGCCCAGATTCAGGTGCGCGCGCAAACCTTGCGAATCGGCGAGGTGCGCAAAGAAGCGCAGCGGGTTTTGGATCATCTCCCAAGGGGAGATTTTAGGACGGCTCAACTCCCTTGATGATAGGATTTATTCTGTGAAATGCGCAACCCTGCTTCTCCTCGCCGCTGCCACCGCGGCGTTCGGCCAACTCGATAAAGCTGAAAAGAAAGACGGCTTCAAGCCCATCCTGAATAAGTCCCTCAAGGGCTGGAAAGGCGATAATCGCCTTTGGAAGGTTGACAAAGGCGTCGTGATCGGCTCCACCGATGGCGTAAAGATTACCAAGAATACCTTTCTAATCTCTGAGCGGGAGTACGGCAATTTCGTTCTCCGGACCCAGTTCAAGCTGCGGAACCACAACTCTGGCATCCAATTCCGCAGCACCGAACTGGCGGAATTCGTCGTTGCGGGCCTACAGGCCGATATCGCCTTCGACAACTGGACAGGCTCCATTTACGACGAAAAAGGCAAACGCGGCGTCATCGTCAACGGATGGAAGGGCAAGGGCGAAAAGCTTTACAAAAAGGACGAATGGAACGATATGGAACTATCCGCCATCGGGGAGAACATCCAGATCAAGATCAACGGCACCGTCACCAGCGAATTGAAGGACACCTCAAAAGCCAGCGGCGTATTGGCCTTTCAACTGCACGCGGGCCCGGACATGAAGGCCGAGTTCCGTAATATCCGCCTGAAAGAAGTCAAAGTTACCAAGTAACTGGCACCCCGGGCCGGAGCGTCAGGACCTTGCAACTCACAAGAGCCTGTAACTCCTCCGGCGTTCCCGTCAACACCGGAAACGTCCCGTAGTGCGACGGGATGACCTCGTGGGGCTGGAGCAGTCGCGTCGCGATGGCCGCCCCGCGCGGGCTCATCGTGTAAAAGTCGCCGATCGGCAGCACAGCGAGTTGCGGAGCGTGCAGCTCCCGGATTAACGCCATATCGCCGAACACATCCGTGTCACCCGCAAAATAGGCGTTGCGGCCATCGGCCAAGTGCAGCACGTAGCCGCCCGCCAGGCCGCCGTAGACGGTCGTGCCGTCCGGCTCCTCCATCATGCTCGAATGCACGGCCGGAGTCATCGTCACCTTCAGACTGCCCACCGTCACCGACCCGCCGATGTTCATACCGATCGTGTTCTTTATCCCCTGCGCGGCGAGCCAAGTGGCCACCTCGTAGTTGGCCACGACGTTGGGCGAGAAGCGACTGGCCAGTTCAGGAATGCCGCTGATGTGGTCCCCGTGACCATGGGTGGCTAGAATGATGTCGACCCGTGAGAAATCGTAGCCCTCGGGAAAGCTCGGGTTCCCGGCGATGAAGGGGTCGATGACGACCACCTCACCGGAATCGAGTGTCAGCGAAAACGTGGAGTGGCCAAGCCAAGTGATTTGTAGCACTATTCTACGGTTACCACTTTTCGACCCGTCATCGGGACGGTGCCGAACAGCGCCCGCACCGCCGCCACTTCTCGTCGGTGCCGGACTGTAAGTCGTGAAATAAGTTGTTACCTCGGGAAACGCGCGAATGAGATACGGATTGCCGAGGCTGATCAGGATCAACTGCTTTCCCGCCTTCACCAAATCCTTCACGATCGCCGGATACTGCCCCGGTAGCGCCGCGTTGTCGCTTCCGTAGCCGCCCAGTTGGGCGTAGGCGCCAACGACCACCGTCTCGCAGCCCGTTGGTACTTGGACAGCCGGCATCTGTGGATCGACGAGCAGCGTCGGGATCTTTGGCGCTCGCACGGCCATCTCGTCCAGAAACGCCTGTCCATTGCTGTTTCCCTTGCGTTCAGCCAGCAGCAGGACGCACGCAGTGGCGTCCTTAGCCAGTGGCAGCAGCCCCGCTTTGTTGCGGATCAACGTCACGGCCTTGCTGGCGATCTCCTGCGCCTTCTCCGCCGCCCCTTCGGCGTCGAGCGCGTCGGCGAGTTCGTCTGTCTTCACGAACCGGCTCTTGTGCAGTCCCACCTTCACCTTCGCCGCCAATACCTTGCGCACGCTCGCGTCCACGCGGGCCTGGGTCAAGCGTCCGCTGCGGATAGCGGCCATCACGCCGTTTATGGCTGCCTCAGGGTTGCTGGGGATCAAGAGCACGTCCACGCCCGCCTCCAGCGCCCGTACGGCAGCTTCGCCAGCCGAATACTGAGCCGCCAATCCGGCCATGTCCATCGCGTCGGTCGTGATCAATCCCTGAAACCCCAACTCGCCCCGCAGCAGTCCCGTGATGATCGGCTTCGAGATCGTCGACGGCACCCCCGTCGGGTCGAGCGCCGGCACCGCGATATGCGCCGTCATGATGCTGTCGACCCCTGCAGCGATTCCCGCCCGAAACGGCACCAGTTCGATCTTGTCGAGGCGCCCTCGATCCACTTCCAGCTTGGGCATGCCGTAGTGGGAGTCGGTCGCCGTGTCGCCGTGCCCGGGAAAGTGTTTCAACGTCACCAGCACCGGGTTGGCCGGATCGCTCTTGGCCCCTTCAATGTAAGCGCGCACGTGCTGCGCCACCAGCGACGGATCCTCTCCGTAAGACCGTATATTGATAATCGGATTCTCCGGATTATTGTTCACGTCGGCGTCCGGCGCATAGACCCAATGAACGCCGAGCGCCCGCGATTCTCGTGCCGTCGCCAAGCCCAGATAGCGCGAATACTCCACCGACCCCGTTGCCGCAAACGCCATCTGGTGCGGGTACTTCACCGTTCCGGAGACCCGCATCGAGGCTCCGCGCTCGAAGTCGCCCCCGATCAGCAGCGGCACCTTGGCCAGCTTCTGCATGCGATT
>CANNLB010000633.1 GCA_947505565.1 Acidobacteriota bacterium
CACCCCGCCCACGGCCATCCGGTAGGTCCCCAGCGCCAGCCAGCGCAGCTGATGGTGCTCGGATAGGGCTTGGGCGTAGAGCCCCGGCTCGGCGATAAACTCTTCGAGCGTGCGGCCGACGACGAAACGCCGCAGCGCCTCGATGGCCGCTTTTTGAATCTGCGTCCCGTCGCCGATTGTGAAGACGAGCGACCGGCCTTCGAGCCCACTATCGGTCCGTAGGACTGTGATGGCGCAGGAGTAATTGGGGGCCAGATGGCGCGGGTCCGAACCGGCCATGCCGAGCCGCACCGTCGGATACCGAATATCGAGAACGTCGAAACCTGTAATGACTTGCTGTTTTTTCAAGAGTTTTTCTGCCGAAGACTTTTATGATATCCCGTGCGCAAATCTGATATTCTCCTGGCCATACTCTTTCGAATCCAACTCCTCGCGGCGGCGACGATGCTCGCGCTCTGCACCAATCTTGCGGGCCAGAACTCAACCGAAGATGCCCCCAATTGTAAAGATTTGAAACTGCTCTTCCGCCTTCCCGGCTGCTTCATTCAGGTCTTCGACAACCAGGATTTCGATCAGGTCGCTATCCGCACCGGACCGCATAAGGAAGAGAACGACGTCGTCAAACCACTCGAAGGCGTGGTCGAAAACCTTTCCTGCGCATGCCTTGGGAAACTGTCGCCGTTGCACGTCATTCGCAACGCCTCCGCCGCGCTGCAAAAGGCGGGCTATCAAGCTGTCTTCAACGGTAAAGGATGGAAACGAATATTGATCTTTCACCATGCGCAAAGCCGATCAGTGGATCCAAGTATCGGCATACCCCGGCGGCGACAACAACAGCATCACGTCCTACACCTTCAAAGCGGTCGCCGTCAGCGCCATGAGACAGGAGCTGGAAACCACGGCCGGAGCGATGGCGAGCGAACTCCAAGCATCCGGTCGGATGGCGCTCTATGGCATTAACTTCGCCACGAACTCTGCCGCCATCGGTCCGGAGCCCGACAAGGCTTTAGGCGAAATCGTAACGCTCCTGAACAACCAGCCCATCTGGAATATCACCGTCGAAGGTCATACGGACGACATCGGTGCGAAAGCCGCCAACCAGACCCTGTCGCAAAAGCGTGCCGAGGCGGTGGTAACTTGGCTCGTAGCTCATCAAATCGTCCGCGCCCGCCTTGCCGCGGTCGGCTTTGGAGACACCAAGCCGCTGCAGGGCAACTCCACCGAAGAAGGTCACGCCAGGAACCGTCGCGTCGAACTCGTAAAGCGCTAACGGCGCTCTTTTGCCAGCAACGCTTCAATCCGCGCCAGCACCGCTTCGTCCCCGTCCGTGCGCTTCTGCTGAAACGTAAACAGCCCGCTTGTCTCGATCGAGCAATCGAACATCTCGTGCAGATCACGGAATCCCTGCCGATGCGCTGCCGCCGTCAAATCGTCCCGCGCAAGCAACTCGGCCGCCATCGCCTTTTCGTCAATCCGCCCGCCGCGCATCAGCTCCACCGGCTCACCCGCCAACCAGCGAGCCGCCCTCCGATGCCGGTACAAAACTCGGACCATCACGTAGTTCGCCCCCAGCAAGGCGGTCGCCCCCAACCTGCCCCCAGTAGCGGCGTCTCATTGCCAATCAGTGCATTTTGTAGCGTGTTCGATAGCGTCAAAAGCACGACGAGATCGAACGGATTCAACTGCGCCTACTCCCGTTTCCCGAATATTCGCAGCGCCACGACCAGGAGCACGTAAATGGCCACCGACCGGACCAACTTTTCCGCCACCCCCATGTTCAAATTCCCAAAATCGGCGCCAAACGTCGACAGCCGCGAATCAAACAAGGTCATCGTAAAAAGTCTTCCAAGAACGCTCCATCGCCCTCTCCCACCACCCGATAGCGAAACCACGGCCCCGCCTCCACCACCCGCCACATCCAATCTGTCGGGTCCGTCCGCATCACCCGGCGAGGGCCCATCGCCCGCCATAAATCACCGAAATCCCAATGCCGCGCAAAGCCGGGAATCATCACCTCGAACAGGTTGTTCGTCATCGGCGCTTCGAACGCCGCGCGCAGGCTCCACGGCATGTGATCCACCCAAATCCGCTTCAGTCGCGGATCCACCGCCGCCGCCATCCCCAGCCAAAAACCCTTTACGCCGCGCGCATAGCCGCGGATCGCCGCCGTGTCGACATCGGGCCGGCCCGCCAGCAGATCCACCCCTCGCAGGATGTCATGCGCGCGCATCGCCGCCAAATTCCGGCCCACTAGGTCCGCCCGTTCGTTCGCCAGCCAGTTTCCCAAGAACGGTCGCCCATCGATCGACGAAGGAGAATCCCGCGGCTCCAACTCCAAGACGACACTCCCCGCCCGCACCATTGCTTCGGCCACTCCCGCCGTCGATTGGCTCCGCTGCACGAACAGCGGCACCGGTACTCGCTTTTCTTCGACGACTACGACGGCCGTCCGCCGCCCCGGCCCATCCGGCAGATAGAGCGTCGCCGCCAACGTCACTCCACGCTCACTTTCGAACCGAATCTTTTGTCGCCGATACCCGGATTCCCTCGTCTCTTTGACCATCTCCACCGTCGGCGTCCCACCCGCCGAAGGCACTCCCAGCCGCCGCAACTCGGCCAATAAAGCCATTTGCCCGCGAGGCTCCAACCGCCTCCGCATTTCTTCCGCGATCACCTCATGTACCTTCCGGCCCCCCGGCTCGTCCGCCACGTTGCCGGTCCGCGCCACCCGTAGCTCCCGGTTTGTATACAGCCTCACCGTCCGATCCTTCGGGGCTTCTTGGCCCCCCTTCAGCCAGCGTGTTAGGAAGCTGTAAATCGCCTCCCGCGATTCGAGCGGCGTCCCGTGCGGCCCTTTGCCCACAAAGAATTGGACCCGCTCGGCCGCTCCGTAATGCCCATAGAATCGTCGCGTCTCTTCATATACCGGGCGGGCGCCGGCGGGCGTAAAGTAGTCCTCCGTAGTCGCCAGCATCAACCAGGGCAGCGGTGCCGGCAACACGAAGAGATCGGCTAGATCCAG
>CANNLB010000634.1 GCA_947505565.1 Acidobacteriota bacterium
CGCCCCCCGGTCCTCCTCGACGCGTACCCCCGCCTCCTCCACCGGGAGCGCTCAGTTCCCCCTCTGGAATCGCGGTCGTCAAAAACATCAAATCGCCGTAAACTACCGGCGACGAATGCCCCCGACCGGGGACGTTCGTCTTCCAAGCTACGTTCTCGCTGTCGCTCCACGTTACGGGCGCCTCCCCGCGAGCCATACCGTTTTCGAAAGGACCGCGCCAACTGGACCAGTCCGACTGAAGTAAAAGGATAGCGAGCGAAAAAATCATTCTCCGATGCTAACGCAACCCAGTGGTGCCGAGCAGTATTCTAGCCACTCAGCCCGAATTTGATCTTCATTTCGCCCACCGTAATCTGCGGATTACGCAGCGTCATTTCCGCATCGTAGTTCTCCCAGGTTCCGCCCGGCGAACGCACCGAAATCAACCGGTTCATGTACGACCCGCCAGGGTAGCCGACGGCCTCCTCGGTATACTCCATCTGCAACCCGGAGGTCTGCAGCCCCACTGCCGAAAGCGCCGACCGCAGCGCCGTCATTCCGGGATGCCTATCCGTATTTACCTGCGGTCCACTCGTTGTTGCCGCTGGAGGGGCCGCCGTCGTCGACCGGTTTGCCGGAGTTGCCGGCGGCGGAACGGTTGGAGGACCCGACGGCGGCGCGAACGGATTCAGCCCGATGGTCCGGTTCATCCGTCCGCTGGTTGACACCTCATCACCTCTCGACGTCGCTGGCGTCGCGACAAAATTTTGTCGCGACGAAACCGATGTGACAGATTCTTGCCGCCGAACCCCACTCTCCCGCGCCAAAATTGCGTCAAAAGCCGAATTGCGTGTTGTCGATTTCCGGTCGGTCTGCCGCGAAACCGCCGCAAAACCTATAGCCTGCCGTTGAACTTTCATGTTCACCTCAGCAAACATCCCAGCAATCCATTTGCCAAACCCAACCAACTACTTCGGGAGCAGCCGCTTCACCGAGTCCGGTACATCGAACATCACCACAATCGGATAAGCCTTGCTAAAAGGCTCAATCCGAATCTGGCCCGTGATCGTCGTCTTCGCAGAAAGGTCAATACCCGGATCGTACTCAAAAACAATCTTCGTCTTTTCCCCCGCCCCGAGCTCCTGCTTCTCCACCCGGTACCTGAACCCGGGATTCACCAGATTCGGCACAAACAAAACGGTTATCCCCCCCGGCATCCCGTTCGAAACCAGGATTGAATCACTCGACTTCTCGTACGACTTCAAACGCACAACGTCCTTCTCGACAGTGATCTGATTAAAAATCACCGATGGATTCTTGATCAGCTCCTCCGACGTCAATCCATTCGTCTGGTTCGGGCCCGCCTTCAAGGAACCAAACGGCGACGGCTTCCCCGCCGTTGTCTCGAAGTACATCACCCACTGATTCCCTTCGAGCCGCCAGCGAGACGAAATCGGCGCAGCTACCGCTATCGTACTCCCCCGCATCACCACATCCGTCTGCAGCACCGTCACCACTACCGCTTTCGTAAACCCATCCGCCCAGTTAACCCGCACGATCTCATGGCCACGTATGCGCCTCTTCTCTTGCTCATAGTAAACGTCTTTGGCATCTTCCGCCAAGTAAGCGTCGGTCTGCCGAAACCGCCCCTCTTCCAACAACTTATAAAAATCGCTCACCCGTTTCCGCAAAGCCTCATTCACTTCCGGCGCCGCCGACTGAAACAGGTTCGGCGTTTCCTGAGCCCAAAGGCCAAGACCCATCGCGGAAAGTAATCCCAACGCTACAAATCGATTCATTTCCCCTCCAGTTTAACTACTAGACGCGCCCAATCGCAGAATCGTTTGACTCACCTCCTACTCTTTCACCGGACCCTTCGAACTGTACTTGGTCAAATTCTGCCTGGTTGTCTCGCTCCATTGCTCCAGCGGCGGAGCCCCCTGATCACGAAAGAAACCCTCCATCTCCGCCGTCAAAGCCTTCCTTACCGCCTCCAATGCCGGATCCCCAAACCGATTAGCCCGCTCACCCGGGTCCTTCTCCATGTCATAAAGCTCGCTCGGCCACTCCTTAGTCCGCAGCACCAACTTGTACCGCCCCGTCCGAACCCCGCGCACATTACTGTACTCAAAGAACAACCGATCCCGCCACGTCACTCGCTTCCCTTCCAGCAGCGGAACATAGCTCCGTCCCGGACGCTGCCGATCCGCCGGCGCCGCCACGCCCACGTAATCCAAAATCGTCGGGAAAAAATCGTACGACGACACCATCTCCGTCCTCACCAGCCCCGCCCGCAGCCGCGCCGGATGGCTCCAAATCATCGGCACCCGAACCGACTCCTCATACAGATTAAAGGGCCATGTCCCATTCCCCTTACCCCAAACCCCATGATGTCCCGCGTTCCAACCCTGATCCGCCGTGAACACTACCAGCGTATTCTCTCGCCAGCCCCGCTCCTCTAAACGTCGAAGAATACGGCCTACATTCCGGTCCATCCCCGTGATCAACGCGGAGTAACCCTTCTTCGCCGCCTGGCTCTTCTGCAAGTTTCGCTGCCCGTAATTGCGATTCGGATGCTCGGGTTCATCCGGGAAGCACCCAAACGCGGAGTTCTCGTACGGCTTCCGGTCCACCTCCGGCTGAAAGTCATAAGGAGTATGCGGTGCATAAAACGGCACGTGCAAATAAAACGGCTCGTCACCCTTCTGCTGCTCCAGAAATTCCAGCGCAAAATCGCCAATCGCGTCTTCCTTGAACCCCGGCATCACCCTCGTCTCGCCGTTCTTCACAAACTCCGCGTTCTTAAACGTCCCGCCCCCACCCGGCACCGTCGCCCAATACGAAAACCCCCGCTGCGCTCGCTCGTCCTCCCCCATATGCCACTTCCCCACCATCCCGCACCGGTAGCCCGCCTTCGCCAGCAACTCCGTATACGTCAAATGCCCATCGAGCCACCGCTTCGCCGTCGGGCCAAACGAATCCTCCGGTCGCAGCCAATCCTGCACCCCGTGCGTTGACGGAATCCGCCCAGTAATATACGTC
>CANNLB010000635.1 GCA_947505565.1 Acidobacteriota bacterium
TTCACGACGCATCTTGTCAGCATCGGCGGCCACCTTCATTGTGGAGGAAACCGAAATCGTGGCCATCCGATCGGACACGGCGAGATTGTCTTGGTGCACTAGAGAACTCATGGGATTGTTTAATTCACTTGGGAACTGGATTCAAAACTTGCGCGGGACGGAAGCGCTCGGCCAATCGGCTTTCGACGAAGGCGGGAACTAAGCCCCGCACGTCGCCACCCAACCGAACGACTTCTTTGACCAAGCGGGAACTGATAAAGGAATAAGCCTCACCCGACATCAGAAACATGGTTTCGATCTCTGGCCGCAACCGCCGATTCATCAGCGCCATTTGCAGTTCGTACTCGTAGTCGGAGACCGCCCGAATACCCCGGACGATGACGGTCGCACCCCGAGCCGTAGCATAGTCGACCAACAAGCCATCGAAACTATCGATCTCGATATTGGGTAAATCGCCGGTGGCTTCGCGCAACATGGCCATCCGCTCTTGCACGCTGAAGAGAGGCTGTTTGGTGTCGTTGTTGAGCACAGAAACGATGAGACGGCCGACCAAACGGCTGGAGCGGGCGATGAGATCCAGGTGTCCATTGGTCAAGGGGTCAAACGAACCGGGATAGATCGCGACGACGTTGTCGGTGGTAGGGCTTTCGGGCAAGTGCTTTTATTTTAGCCGATTCGCGGACCGGCTTTGGGTTTAATAGCGGAAGACGGTCACCGTCTGCTCGGTTTCTCGCCCTTGGCCGTCCCGGGCGACGAGGGTGATGATGTTGAACCCGTTGAGGAGCCGGACGTTGTTCATCTGCCAGGTAGTCGTTCCGGTCGCGGTTCCGGTGGTGCCGTTGGAGACGCGCCACGTGACGGTGTTGATGCCGACCGAGGAGGCCGCGGTGCCACGCAGCGTTGTCGTTTCACTGGACCAGAGAAAGCTATAGGAAGCCGGGGAGATCAGCGCTAGGCGGGGCGGAGCGGCGGCGTCGGTTGTCGTCGTCGCGGTCGTGATCCGCAGGGAGCGGCCGATCGTTCTCCGGCTCGCATCCGACACCAGAATCGTGACCGTGTTCACTCCCGGAACGAGCCGCACGAGCGGAACGGTCCAGTTGAAGTTACCGCCTCCGACCAGGGTCACCGTGCCGTCGCCCCACATCCCTTTATCGGTGACCCAGCGGACGGTCGGGACGCCGGCGACGCCGCTGGCTGAACCCATCATCGGGATTGTCATCGCGGTCGTCTGAAAGTTCGCCGAGGGCGAGATGAGCTCAACCGTGAAGCCGATCGGGGTTGGGGTTGGAGTGGGCGTAGGAGTAGGTGTAGGAGTAGGCGAAGGGGGAGGAGCCGTCCCTCCCGTCGTCCGCGCCGCATACAAGCCCTGCGCCGCTCCAATATCTTCGACCGTTAACTGCGTCGCGCGGCGGTAGTAAGCGTACATCACCGCTCCCGGCACATCACTATGCCCTAATCCCAACGCATGCCCCAACTCATGCAGCGCCACACTGTAAACATCAATATCAAGGCCCACCTGCCAGTTCTCGTCCTCGTCGAAGTGCAGGTCGCCCGCCACGGGTTCGCTGTTCGGCGGGGCCGGGTAGAACGTATGCGCCAACACCTTCCCTGGCCCATCAAACGCGTAGCCATCTCCATGCGATCCCCGGCCCCACAGGATACCAATCGTGCGCGGGGCGTCCGGGTCGCTCCCCTCCACAAAATCCACCTGAATCACCCGCGACCACTCCTGCAACGCCTTGACCACCTCGGCACGCTGCGCCGTCGAAGACAGCTTGGCACTCAGCGTCCTGAATGCGAACTGCAAGGTGGCCCTCCCCTTACCCACCCCATCCCACCCCTCACCGACCGTCCGTACCAGCGCTCCAATCGGACCCGTCTCCACCGTTGCCCCGGCGCAACCAATCAACGGCGTCCCCGTCATCAACTCGTTACTGGCAGGAAACACATACGCCACTTCATCCCAATCTGCCAATGCCTCCACCTGTAAACCCGTCCCCCGCACGAGCATCTGATCCCCTACCAGGTCGGGATGGTCCCGCAACTCCAACCCATTCTCCAAGATCAGCGCCCGCCGCTCCTCCCAGGAAACGTCCCCATGAAACTCGACTACGAAGCCCCACTTCCCCGCCCTACCCCTTCCGATCTCAACACTTAACTTCTCGCTGGCGCGCAACGGCGACACCGAAACCACCTCCAAACCACCCAACCGTCCCTCCCCCTCCGCCGACAGAATAAACCCGTTCATCGGCACATAGCTCACGACCCGCTGGCCACGCCCTTCCAAGGCCTTCAGCATCTCTGGAGTCGGCGGCTGCGCCAACTCCACTAAATAGTGCCCCCTCTGCGCCTGCCGCGATTTCGGCTGTTCCCACGAAATTCCCCGCCGCTCCCCGCCGCGCTTCAGGCTTAGCGCGCCCTGCGCCCACACCCCTGCGGCGAGACACACACCTGTAACGACCAGGCATACCAATTTGGATTTCATATACCGTCATATCGCCATAGCGTGAGAGCTTTTCCACTTTGTTCGCACTTACCCGTTGAGGAAAACACCCGTATGCAGGTCCGAATCTGGAATAGAGCTTGCCTTTATATGGCATACACCCTGGTGTCCCTCTGCCAGCCGCTACCTCAGGCCTATCGCATCCAAAGCATTGTCGGATCCTCCAACGCCGGCGATACCCTCCCCGCCCTACAAGCCCTGATCACCCAAGCCGAAGGTCTAGCCTATGACCCCGACGGGAACCTCTATATTGCAGACGCCGCCGAACACCGCGTCCGCCGCGTCTCTCCCGCAGGCATCATTACCACCTTCGCCGGCAATGGCTCCCGCGGCTACTCCGGCGATAACGGCCCCGCCGCCGATGCCCAACTCGCCTCCCCCTATGGCCTTGCCATCGACCGCCAAGGCAACCTCCTGATCGCCGACCTCAGCAATAAAGTCATCCGCCGCGTCACCCCTCAGGGCCGCATCACCACTTTCGCCGGTACGAATACGCACGGCTTGCTCAACTGACGA
>CANNLB010000636.1 GCA_947505565.1 Acidobacteriota bacterium
CTCATTTGGAGTATGGGCAAGCGGTGCGGGGGCGCAATACGGGTCGTGGGTCGGGTATCATCGACACGCGGGATTTGATCTACGCGGTGGAATGGATTCGACTGCCCGAAGCGCGGCAAGTTTTTGCCCTGGTCGAGCGGGAGGGTTTGCGGGATTGGTTTCGGCAGTACGCTGGGTGGTTGACGACGAGCAAGAGTGGTTTGGCGGAGAAGGGTAGCGGGAACAATCATGCCAACTGGTGGTCGGCGCAGGTGGCGGCCTATGCTCGCTACGCCGGGGATGAGCCGATGCGTCGGATGGTTTACACGCATTTTCGTAACACGCTGGTGCCGGAGCAGATCCGGGCGGACGGGTCGGCGCCGCGGGAAGAGTCGCGGACGCGTTCTTTGAGTTATTCGGCATTCAGCTTGGATGCGTTGTTGGTGGTTTGTTACTACGCGGGGCTGGATGGGGAGAACTTACTCGAGGTGGGAAAGCTGGCGGCGGCGCGACGCTATCTGACGCCGTTTGTGTTGGACCCATCTAGTTGGAAGAAGCAGCAGGTTGTTCCGTTTACAGCGGCCGACCACTTTTTTCCGTTGTTGGCAGGGGACAAGATGAGTTATCGCAAGCTGCCGTTGGCGACTGACGTCCTTCGGCTCTTTGAGGAAAGGATGGTGCTCGATGGCCCGCTTGAAATCCATAGGTGACAAGCAGCGAGAGTTGTTGGCCGGGGTTTCGCGCGAGGTACTCGTTGACTGGGTGATCGCGATGGCGAAAGAGCTTCCCGACGTCAAGCGACGGCTCGATCTGCTGGGGGCGCGGAACAGCGATGCTGAGTCCGCGGCGGCCACTTATCGGGCTACTCTTCTCACGTTTACGAAGTCACGGAATCGCAATCCGCAAAAGCGGGCGCGGGAGGCTCGGATTAACTTCGAGAACATGACGAAGTCGCTGACGTCTGATTTTGAGGCGGGTCGATTGGCGTTGGTGCTGGACGTGGTGCCCGAGGTTCTGCTGGCGCTGGATGGGTTTGTGGCCGAACACGCGGATCCGCAAGGGAAGGTGAGGGATTTGATCCCGGTCCTGACGGGGTTACATCTGGATGCGGCTACGGAGTTGCGCCCGGGCGGTGAGAGGTTGGCTGCGCAGCTGGCGAAAGTGGGTCGGGACGGGATGCGGTCGGGTTTGTTTCGCGATGCGGCGTACACCTACCGTGACGTGCTTGGCGATGAGGGTTTGGCTTTGTACCGCGAATTGATTGAGCCTGATTGGCAGTTGTCGACGGAGCCCGGGCGGCGTTACCAGTGGCAGTTGCGCATGCAAGTGCAAGAGCAGATGTTGGCGTGGGCTCGGGCGCAGGAGTCGCCGCGGGTTCGAGCGAAGGAGACGGCGAAGATCCAACGCGGAGTGGCGTTAACGGCGGAGCAGTATTTGGAGGCGGCGGAGAGCTTTTCGAGAGCCGGCGATGAGGATGGGTCGAGAGAAGCGCTGGAAATGGCTTTCACGAAGGCGGTGGCGGGAGGGGGCACTGCTCCGGGGACGCTGTTGACGCTGGCGCAGCGGTTGATGGAGGCCAAAGACCCGGTTCCAGCGGAGGAGATTGCATGGAAGACGTTTGCGCATCGTCCGTCCCGCGATAGCTACCTGCTGTTGTTACAAGCTGGTGCCGTTACGGGACGGACGCAAGAGTTGCGAGAGCAGGCGATGGGTTTGGCGAAGCTTCGATCAGCGGATTTGACTTTAGAGCTACTAGTTGCGGAAGACAAGTGGGAGGAAGCGGCAGCGATCGTTAAGGGCGGCCAGTTGACGCTGAACGGTTGGCTTTTATGGGCTCGGGAGGTGGGAAAAACTTCTCCGACCGAGGCGGTGAGCGCGTGGTTCCAAGTAGCGGACCGGCAGGTGGAGCTGCCGACGGAGGCAGGTAGGGTTTTGGCGGCCGGCAGTCTTCAACGGGCTCGTGAAATCGGCGGGGCGTCGGCGCAGATCCAGTTTGTCGCCGAATGGACGGCGTTTCGAGAGCGCCATCGGCGGTGCGGGATGATGTTGAATCAGCTTCTGGCGGGGCTCGGCTCGCCTGCTTAGTCTTGGCGGAGAGCGAGCAACGGATTGACGCGCGCGGCGCGGCGGGCGGGAAGGTAGCTGGCGATGACGGCGACGAGGAGGAGCACGAGGGTCGCGCCCCCTAAGGCCAACCAATCGACTGGGTTCACTCCGGGGAAGTATTGCTGGCCGAAGGTTGCGAGGACGACCGCAAGGGCGAGTCCGGGCAGGAGACCCGCGGCGGTGACGCGGACACCGCCAACGACGACTTGGCTGACTAGGTCGGCGGGCGCGGCACCCAAGGCGAGGCGGATGCCCATCTCTCGGGTCCGCTGGACGACGTCGCTCGAAAGCACGCCGTAGAGACCGATAGCGGCCAGGCCCAACGCGAGGAAGGCGAAGGCGAAGACGATGCCCAGCTGGGTTCTGGCTTCGCCGGTGGCCTCGCGGACTAGGGTCGTGAGAGGGGCGACGCTGCTGACGACCACATTCGGGTCGACCTCGCGGAAGACTTGGCGCAGGGAATTAGCGTCCGTGCGGCCGCGAACGGCGAAGCGGAGCATGGGCCAGAACTGAGATTCGTAGCTGAGGAACATCTCGGGTATGGGCCGGGTGGGATTGACTTCGCGGCGAACATCGGGCACGATGCCGACGATGACGTAGCCATTATTCAACTTGGCGCGCTGTCCGGCGACGATGCGGCCGAGCGCATCGCCTTCCGGGAAGAAGGTCCGCACGAAGGTTTCGTTGACGACGGTCTCGCGGGCCGATTCCTGGAACCATCGGCCGGCGCGCAAAGGTACCCGCAAGGTCGATAGATAGTCCGAACTCACCGAGCGGAAGGCCACGCTGACGCTCGCCTGCTCGGGTGAGAGGGCTCGTCCGGGGATCTCGATGGGGTTATCCTGCGAACCGCCTTCGAGCGGCAAGCGATCCGTGAGACCGACGGTTTCGACGCCTGGTAGCGCGGCGAGGCGCTCGAGGGCAAGAGTGTA
>CANNLB010000637.1 GCA_947505565.1 Acidobacteriota bacterium
TTCCGGTCGGCCTTGCGACGGGAGGGGGCGTTGTGCGGTAAGCCGGGGGCAGGAAGCGGCGTTCGCTTCGCCTATCTGTGGGCTCGTCGCTTGCCGAGCGGCACCGCACCGGCGTTGGCGATGGCGGAGGCGGGGCACTGGCCGGAGGGGATGACGGGGACCGTCGCCTTTACGGGAGGAGCGGAAACCCTAGGGCAGGTGCAGCGTTGGCGATGGGTGGACGCGGCCGGGGGCACGGTGCCGGTGGTTGGCTCGTTGCGCGAGGGCGCTTTGGTGGTCAGCAAGCCGCCTCCTCCGGGCAGATACTCGCTGGCGGGGGACTGGGATTGGGCGCCGGTGCACGCGGTCGGGGCGGTGACGGTCTACGCCTGGCCGGAGTGGGCCGCGATGGGTCTGGATGCGGCTTCGGCGGATGCGTTACAAGCCGGGAAAGGACGGGTAAGGCTGCGCCTGAAGGGGGCGGACTTTCAGTTTGTGGCGCGGGTGGCCGTGGAATCGATGACAGACCGGTTGGCCGAGGCAGTGGTCGCTCGTTTTGTGGTGGGGAAAGGCGCGGTGCGGGAGCTGGAGATAGAGGTGGATACGGATCGTTTACGGGTGGGCGCGCACCGAATCTTGCTGACGCGGACCGACGGGGCCAAGCATAGCTTTGTCGCGATGGTGCACGGGGAGTGGCCCATTCTGTCGAGCCTTCCCTTGGTGATTCGCGAGAATGGTGAGACGCAGCGGCTGCGGCTGAACGGGGAGAGGTTGGGTGAGATTGAGCGGTGGGAGATCGAAGGTGGAACGGCGGAATGGGTGCGAGAGCGGCAGGAGTTGGTGGTGCGGTTGCGCCCTGAGGGTGCGACGGGCGCCGAAAGGTCGTTGACGGCGTGGGTGGGTGGGCGCCATCTGCCGCTGCGTTGGGCGAAAGCGGTGCGGGTATTGCCGGCGGCGGTGAGCGTGGTGGCAGTGCAACGGGCGGCGCGGGAGATTGGGTCGGTAGAACTCATGGATGCCGAGGTTGAGGCAGGCGAGTTGGTCAGTGTGGCCGTCCGGTTGAGCGGGCCGTTGGCCGGCGATGCGCCGCGAACCGTTCGCTGCGGGACGATGGAGCGGGCCGAGCAGACGGGGCCGGCGGAGTGGTTTCTGGTGGTGAGGCCGGAGGCGAAGCCAGGTTGCGTGGTCGCGGTGGAATTGGAGCCGGGAGGTGCCGAGGTCGCAATCGGAACAGTGATTCGTCGGCCGGAGCTGCACGGATTTGTGATGACCGAGGAGTCGGCGGGTGCGGGGCGATTCTGGGGTGAGTTGAGCGGGAAGTATCTGGAACGAATCGAGCGGGTGGGTTGGGAAGGGCAGGAGGGCGCGGCGGTGGCCGAGCTACCGACCGGGGGAGGGCAGAAGTTGCGTATCGCCGTGCCGTGGCCCCCGCCGACGCCCCACGCTCCTCTTTTCGTATGGCTCAGAGGAGAGTCGAACGGACGCCGGACCCGGGTGAAGCTTTAGACGTGTTCGGCTTCGAAGGCGAGCGCGAGGAAGGCCTTCGGCTGGAACTCGATCCGCAAGGGGAGGGGATTATCCGAGCCTCTCTCGAACCAGATACGGAACTTGCTACCTCGGGAACCGCGTAGGTCTTGTAACTTGCCATGGACGGCAATAATGCGTTCGGGAAAGAGCGTGAGACCGCGATCGGCGAGCCTCTTCGCCACCTTTCCGTCCGGACGTTTTTCTGCACTGAGCTTATGCTCGCTGCCGCCGTAGACGAACGTGCATTCGGTTTTCTCAGCCGGGTCGCGAATGGTCTGCATCATCGCCGACAGGAACGAGCGGGTAGCGCTGCGGGCGTACAGAACCACCTCTTTCCCTTTGGGTGCCGCTTGGCGGATCATCCGTTCGGCAAATGGGTAGAGCTCTGCAAACCGGGTCCAATTCCAGGAAGCCGGCGTTTCGAAACGGACCGACCGCGAACGAGCCGCCCCCGCATGAATTGCGCCTTCAATTCCTTGGTATTGGAGCTTGTCGCCGTTTTTTTCCAGTGCGCTTTTAGCCTGGGCAAAACTTTCCTCTTCCGATGCCGTCATGAAGCCTGTATAGATACTCTCGGCGGGTCCACCGGCATCGGTCGTGACGGTTTCCTGGATGAACCCGAGGCGATTCAGGCCCCGCGCTCGGTCCGGGTCAGAACCGGCCGCGAATTGTAAAGATTCGACCGATTGCCCCGCATCGTTCTGCAGACGGGCGGCCGCAAAGCCGCCACCAACGCCTTCCCGTGTGTAAATCGGCAGGGAGAAGAGCAGGATGACGGCGTCAGCCCGGTAGTCGCGTCGCAGAAGCGGTTTCATCGCGAAAATGGCGGGCAAGGGGGAGGTTAAAGCAGCAATAGTCTGCAGAAACATCCGACGGTTAAAGGAGGGACGATTAAAAAGCATATGCGTCGATCGATAGCCAAATCGGCAATTTGGTACTGAATCTTGAGGGTATTTGAGTGGGGCAGCCAGTAGAGAGGACTACTGCTTAAGGGAAAAGCACCGAGAGGAACGGCGGTTTCTAAAATTCCAACTAGATTCTTTATTGTCAGGGGTTTAGCGCTGCTAAGTCAACTCTCCGTCTCGACTATCGCTTGATTCCGGGATAGGAGAGCAAGTGTTTACTTCGCTGCTCGCAGAACGACTTCAGGCTGAGATGGGGCGGTGGGCCCAAAGCCGGGGGCGACATTGTTTTCGGTAACTGCGCGGAGCGAGATATCCGTCGAAAAAAGCCTGTTGGTACGGGCTTTCCAATGGCGGTTGATCATTTTTTTGCCATTGCATGACGACGGGGCCGAGCTTCTTCCAAGCGAGGCACTTTTCGGCGATGTCGCGCCTGTCGGCTAAGTAGCGGGCGGCGGGGACGGCGAGGAGTTTGGTGAGGAGCGTTTTGTTCGCATCGCTTTCGCCGACGAAGGGTTCGATTTCGGCGTTTGGTTTCACGGAGGGTTTCGTTGGCATCCCGGGGGATGAGGTGGTACTTGCCGCCGGGGTCGAGGTAGAGGGAAT
>CANNLB010000638.1 GCA_947505565.1 Acidobacteriota bacterium
AGCAAGCGCGGCAACGCTGCACCAAACGGCCAAACGCGCCTTCATCTAGGCCAGCTCCAAGCCCCGCATCGTGCCGGTGGAAGAAGCAAAGCGGTCCGTCTCAATCCCCATCCGCTGCAGCATCGAAACATACAAGTTCGGCAGCGGGTAGTTGTTCTTCCGGTCAAACGCCAAGTGCTGCCCGTGCTTGAACCCCCCGCCCGCCAGGATCATCGGCATGTTGAAACAGGTATGCGCGTTGGCGTCGCCGAAGTTGGAACCGTAAAGAACCATCGTTCGATCCAGCAACGAATCCTCGCCCTCTCGCACACCCTTCAAGCTCGCCAGCAGACGCCCCAGCATCTTCATGTGCCACTGGTCGATCACCTTCAACTGGCCCCGCTTCTCTTCCGACTTCCCGTGGTGCGAAAGGTTGTGATAGCCGTCCGTGATCTTCGCATCCGCGATGTCCATCACCGGCGTGCTCACCCCTTCGAGCATCAGCGTGATCGACCGCGTGGAATCCGTCTCAATCGCCAGCCGGGCCAAGTCGTACATCACACCCACTTTTTCCATGTACGCCGCCGGGTTCGCCAAGTCCACCGGAGGCGCGCTCTTCACCACCGGTTTCGGCTTCCGTTCCCAACCGCGCGACGCTTGCAGCCGACTCTCCAAATCGCGAACGCTCGTATAGTACTGGTCCAGCCGATCCTTATCGCGCGCCCCGAGTCCCCGCTCTAAATCCTTCGACTGCCCAGCGATGGTATCGAGAATGCTCCGCCCGGTATCCAGCTTGTGAATCTGCGCTTCAACCTGCTCCGGGCTGCCTTGAAAGAACAACTCTTGAAACACCGCCGCCGCCTTGTCTTCCGGCGGAATCGCTACGCCCGTACCGGTCCACGACAGGCTACGCACGCGCGTATTCACCGATAGCGTCAACGACGGAAACCGCGTCAACGTGCCAATCTGCTCGGCGATATGCTGATCGAGCGAAATCGTATTCCGAAACGAGCCGCTGCCCGGATGCGGTGCCGCCGTCAAAAAGCAAACGTCCGCTGGGTGGCCGCCGTCGACATTCGGATGCGAAACGCCGGAGAACACTGTGAAATCGTTGCGATGCACTTGCAGCGGCTGCAGGCAGGGCGACAAAGCGTAGTCGCGCCCAGGCTCCTGCGGAAAGAAGTGATCGGCCAGCAAGCCAAGGTTGTTGCAAATGCCAATCATGCGCCGCGGCGTTGTACTCTTCTGCGCGAACGCCGACGTCATGGCATCGAGAAACGGCAGCGCCACCGCAATGCCCCCGCCGCGCAAAACGCTGCGTCGCGATAAAGAACGGCGAGTGATAATCGTTGGTTTCAAGCCAAAATCTCCCGCACCACCCGCCCCGCCACATCCGTTAAACGGAAGTCCCGTCCCGTGTAGCGATAGGTCAGGCGCTCGTGGTCGAGACCGAGGAGATGAAGCATCGTGGCGTGTAGGTCGTTGATGTGTACTTTACCTTGCACCGCTTCCCAACCAAACTCGTCCGTCTCGCCGTGGGAGATCCCGCGCTTCACCCCGCCTCCCGCCATAAACATCGTGAAGCCGCGCGGGTTGTGCTCTCGCCCTCGTTCCGACATCGGCGCTTTGCCTTGCGACAAATCCTGGTCAAACGGGGTTCGCCCAAACTCGCCGCCCCACAGCACGAGCGTATCATCGAGCAAACCTCGCTGTTTCAAATCCGTGATCAGCCCTGCGATTGGCTTATCGACCGCCTTGCACCGCACCGGCAAATTCTGTCGTAACTTCCCATGATGGTCCCAACCGCCGTCGCTCGCCTGCACGAATCGTACGCCGGCTTCGGCCATGCGCCGTGCCATCAGGCACTGCCGCCCAAAGTCGTCGGTCTCCTTGTCCCCGATCCCGTAGAGCGCCAACGTTGCCGCCGACTCCGTCGAAAGGTCGAGCACCTTTGGTGCCTCCATCTGCATTCGGAAGGCGAGTTCAAACGACGCCGCCCGGCCTTCCAATTCCGCCTCCGCTCCGCTCGTCTCCAGATGCCGACGGTTCACATCGGCCAGGAAATCCAACTGCTTCCGCTGCTCCGCCGTTGTCACACTGGCATCGCGCAGATAGTCGATCCGCGCGTTCTTGGCGTCGCCCGACTTCCCAATCGGGGTCCCCTGATAAATCGCCGGCAGGAACGCGCTGCCGAACAGTTGCGGCGTGCCCCCGTCCCCGCTCAACACGGGGCAGATCGTGACGAACCCGGGCAGATTCTGGTTCTCCGTCCCCAGGCCGTACAGCGTCCAAGCCCCCATCGAAGGCCGAACCTGAATGCTCTGCCCGGTGTGCAACTGCCGAATCGCCGGGGCATGTGCCTCGCTGTCGGCGTGCATCCCATGCAGGAAGCACAGATCGTCCACCACCCCGCCGATATGCGGCAGCATCTCGGAGAGCAACATCCCGCGCTGGCCCCGCCGCACAAACTTTCCCATCGGCCCAAAAATCCGAGAGTCCCGAATTCCCGGCGCCTCGTAGTTCTTTGGCAGCTTGAACGTCAATGGCTGGCCGTTCCGCTTCTCGAGTTCCGGTTTGTATTCGAACAGGTCGATCTGCGACGGACCTCCCTGCATGAACAGGAAGATGATCCGCTTGGCCCGCGCCGGGTGATGCGGCGTCCGCACGAGCAAGTTCTCCGCCGCCAGCAACCCTTCCAAGGCTATGGACCCAAACCCGCAAGCCGCTTGTCGCAAAAGAAAGCGTCGATTCATCATTAGCCTCGATACAGAAATTCGTTCGAAATCAGCAGCGTATGGCAAAGGCGTTTCCACGCCTCCGCCGGAGTGAAGGTCCGCACAAAGGCTAGCCACTGTTCGCCTTCGCCCGGTCGCAGTTCCCGCCCGTATACCCGACGCGCCAACGCTCGGACCCGTGACTGGTCGGTCGTCTTCATGGCGAGCAGCGACTCCGCTAACGCCGCCGCCTGCTCCTGTACGAACGGCGCGTTCATCAGATACAACGATTGCGTTGGAATGGTCGTGGCCTGTCT
>CANNLB010000639.1 GCA_947505565.1 Acidobacteriota bacterium
GAACTCCGGCTACGGCAACTACAATGCTCTGCAGGCTTCGCTCAACCGGCGGATGAGTCGGTCGTTACAATACGGCGTCGCCTATACATGGTCCAAGGCCATGGATTTGACGAGTGGCGACAGCGGCGGAGTGCCCATTTTCCGGCCCTACCGCATTTGGAACTATGGCAAGTCGAGCTACGACCAGACCCATGTTTTCGTTGTGAATTATCTATGGGATCTGCCCAATGCCGGAGCCAAGATGAACAACGGTTTCGCCAAGGTTGTGCTGGACAACTGGCAGCTCTCCGGCATCGTCACGATGGCCAGCGGCACGCCGCGCGACGTTGGCTACTCCACCGTCGACGGAGCCGACATCACTGGTGGTGGCGACGGTGCGCGCATCAACGTCACAGGCAAGGCCATCTTGCCCAAGGGAAGCCAGACGTTCGACCGCTTCTTCAACACCTCCGCCTTCGCCCGGCCCGCTCGCGGTGATTTCGGTAATGCTCCGAAGGACATCTTCCGCGGTCCTGGCATCAACAACTGGGATATCTCCTTCTTCAAGCGTTTCCCGATGAAGAACGAAGCCCGCTACTTCCAGTTCCGCTGGGAGCTTTACAACGCCTTTAATCACACGCAATTCAGCGGCGTCGACAATCAGGCGCGGTTCGATGTCCAAGGCAATCAGGTAAATGCACAGTTCGGCCGATTCACTTCAAGCCGTTCTCCCCGTATCATGCAAGGATCACTCAGCTTCAACTTCTAATGCGCACTTTCCTGACTTCCGTCATTCTGCTATTTGTGTCAACGGCGCTCTCCGCCGCTGACCCGCTGGCCGAACGCATGGAATCAGGATTGCGTGCCTTGCAGTCCGGTGAACTTGAAAAGGCGGCGGCGGTGTACCTGGAGATTCTCACGAGCAATCCCCGGTACACCGCCGCTCGTCATTTACTCGGAGTCTGTCAGTTGCAAATGGGCCGCATGGCCGATGGCATTCGCAGCCTCGAGGTCGTCCGCAAAGAGAATCCGCAAAATCGCCAAGCCGAGTACACTCTCGTCTCTACCTACGTCGCCCTCAGCATGTTTGACGAAGCCCAGAAGATCGTCGACACCACCCTACGAACCGACCGTACCGCCGAGGCGTGCTTTATGCGGGGCTCTTACCGAATGGCCCGAGCCGACTATGAGGGTGCGATTCGGGAGTTGGAAACGGCCCGCAAAATGAACCCCAAATTGCCGGGCGTCCGTTCCATGTTGGGGGTGACCTATGGATTCGCCAACCGCTCTGACCAAGCGATCCCCATGCTTGAAGCCGCTCTCAAGGAGAACGCACGAGACGGCAACGCCGCCGCTTTTCTCGGCTGGCTGTATAAGGAACGAGACCGCGGCAGCGAGGCGACAACGCTCCTCGAACAAACGGTCAAAGAACGGCCGGGCGACTTTGGAGCTCTCTTTCTATTGGCGCAATTGACGCAGGCCCGCGGCCAAGCCGCCGAAGCCGTCACGATGCTCGAAAAAGTGGTCGAAGCACAACCCGAGCACCGAGGCGCCTACGTGCTTTTGGCCCGCCTCTACCAGCAGCTACAGCGCCCCGCCGACGCAGCCAGGGCCCGCAACGTCGTCGCCCAACTCAACGCCGCTCAGCAAGCGGCGCAACCAGGTGCCCGGTAGACTTCGTCGAAGGAAAACATGATCGCAAAACACTTGATGTTCTCGCTCGTCAGCGCCCTCGCGTTCGCTGGTGCCGGGCACGCCGCCACTGAAGCCAATCGAATGGTGGAGTTCCGCTTCGAATCGGCCAAGGTTTATCCGGATCCGTTCAACGAAGTGAACGTCGATGCAGTCTTCACCGATCCCGCCGGCACCCAGCGCCGAGTCCCCGCCTTTTGGGCCGGCGGCCAGACGTGGAAAGTGCGTTACTCTTCTCGCATCATCGGCAACCATCGCTTTCAAACCGACTGCAGTGACCCGACCAATGCCAGCCTCCACGGGGTCCGGGGCGACGTCACGATCACCGCCTATACGGGCAAGAACGCGCTGCTCCTGCACGGAGCGCCCCGCGTGGCGGAAGACCGCCGCCATTTTGCGCACGCCGATGGGACGCCCTTCTTCTGGCTCGGCGACACGTGGTGGATGGGTCTCGTCAAACGCCTTCGCTGGCCCGACGATTTTCAGCAGTTGACGGCTGATCGCCGTGACAAAGGCTTCTCGGTGATTCAAATCGTGGCCGGCCTCTATCCCGACATGCCGGCCTTTGACGAGCGCGGCCTGGGCGACAACGGAATGCCCTGGGAAAAACGATACGCGCGGATCCGGCCTGAGTATTTTGATGAAGCAGACAAGCGCATCGCTCATCTTGTCGAACAGGGGCTGGTGCCCTGTATTCTCGGCACCTGGGGCTATCATTTGGCTTGGCTCGGAAAGGAAAAGATGAAGCAGCATTGGCGCTATCTCATCGCCCGTTGGGGCGCCCTTCCAGTGGTGTGGACCGCCGCCGGGGAACAGGCCATGCCGTGGTACGTATCCGGCAACAAGGACGCCGAGACCGAACAGTTGCGTCGCGAATGGACGGAAGTCATCCGTCATATCCGGGACAACAATGCCTTGGGACGGATGGTGACAACACACCCGCGCAGCAACGCCCGCGACGAAGTGTATGACCCCGCGCTGCTCGACTTTGAAATGCAGCAAACCGGTCATGGCCAGCCGACCGAACGTCACGCCGCGAAAGCGCTCGTTGGTTGGAACCGTTCTCCGATGATGCCTGTTATCTCCGGGGAGTCCCGCTACGAGGCCCTGGAGATCAATCCACCGTTAACTACTCGCGACGCACGCGAAGCATTTTGGGCGCACCTGTTGAACATTGGAGTTGCCGGGCATGCTTACGGCGTGAACGGCGTGTGGCAAGTAAACCTGCCGGATCTACGCTTCGGCAAGTCACCGGGCGGAAACGATTGGGGCGGCACGCCCTGGCGGGTGGCGATGGGACTGCCAGGCTCGACGCAACTCTCTCGGGCCAAGCGG
>CANNLB010000640.1 GCA_947505565.1 Acidobacteriota bacterium
GGCCGGCGTTGATGAGCATGGTGGTGACGCCGGTTACCGTGTCGCCATTGGCAAGAGCCCATTGAATGGGCGCGGCTCCCCGGTAGCGGGGTAGGAGCGACGCATGCACGTTGATGATGCCGAGCGGCGGCAGGTCGATGATGACTTGGGGGATGATCTGGCCGTAGCCGACGACCACCATTACATCGGCTTGGAAGGCGCGGAGCTCTTCGACGATCTCTGGGCGGCGAATCCGCTCGGGTTGAAAGATCGGGAGTTCTAATGCCAGCGCCGCCTGCTTCACCGGCGACAGTGCAAGTTGTTGGCCGCGACCGGCGGGGCGATCCGGCTGGGTATAAACCGCGCAAACTTGGTGGCCAACAGCGACGAGCGCGGCGAGGGTCGGCACCGCAAATTGCGGCGTCCCCATGAAGACGACTACCAATCGCCGGCCTTCTGCAGCTTCTTGATCTTGCGGCGGATAAGGTCCCGCTTCAGCGGCGATAGGTGGTTGAGGAACAGGATGCCGTGGAGGTGATCGATTTCGTGTTGTAGGGCGCGGGCGAGGAGCTCTTCGCCTTCGACTTCGATATCGTTGCCGTCAATGTCTTTGGCTCGGACGACGACATGAGCGGCGCGACGGACATCTTCGCGGAAGCCGGGGATCGACAGGCAGCCTTCTTCACCGATTTGGGAGCCTTCGCGTTTGACGATGGTCGGGTTGATGAGGACGAGTTGCTTGGACGGATCTTCGCCCGAAGACGTATCGATGACGGTGAGCTGGCTGCTGACGCCGACCTGGGGGGCGGCAAGTCCGACGCCGCGGGCGACGTACATGGTTTCAAACATGTCGACGACGAGCTTACGCAGTTCGAGAGTGCCAAAGCTCGTGACGGGCTCGCACTTGGTTTCAAGGACGGAGTCACCATATTTGACGATGGAGAGGGCGGCCATTGTTAGTAGTTCCTAACCTGATTCAGGTAATTGTCGTAGTTGCGGCGGGATTCGCGGAGGGAGTCGCCCCCAAATTTTTCGAGCAGGGCTTGGGCTAGTACGATGGCCACCATCGCTTCCCCGATGACGCCGGCGGCGGGGACGACGGCGATGTCCGAGCGTTCATAGGCGGCCTTCTCGGTGTCGCGGGTGATGAGGTCGACCGACTCCAGCGGACGGCGGAGAGTGGAGATCGGCTTTAACAGACCGCGGACGAGAATGTCCTGGCCATTGGTGATGCCGCCTTCGAGACCGCCGGCGCGGTTGGCTCCGCGGAAGAACTCGCGGTCGGCCTTGTTGTAGTGAATCGAGTCTTGGACCTTCGATCCGAAGTATTCAGCGCCCTCGGAGGCGAAGCCGATTTCGACGCCTTTGACGGCTTGCATCGAAACGATGGCCTGTGCGAGTTTTCCGTCGAGGCGAGTATCCCACGTGATGTGGGAGCCAAGGCCGACGGGGACTCCGTGGGCGACGACTTCAAAGATGCCGCCGACCGTATCGCCGGTGCGATAGGCCTCGTCGACGACCTCTTTCATTTGGGCTTCGGCGACGGGATCGATGCACCCGAGCAGAACTTCATCGCGGGCGGCGAGAGCCTGGAGTTCGCCCCATTCGGCGGGGCGCTGCATCCTGGCCGTGCCGACTTGGATGACGTGCGACAAGACTTCTATGCCGAACTCGCGGAGGAGCTCTTTGCAGAAGGCACCGACGGCCACACGGGCCGTGGTTTCGCGAGCGCTGGCGCGTTCGAGGATGTAGCGGGCATCGGGGAAATCGTACTTGATAGCCCCGGCGAGATCGGCGTGTCCAGGGCGAGGGCGGAGGACCTTTTTCTTTTTTTCCTCGCTGCCGTCGAAGTCTTCGACGGGAAGAGAGTCGGTCCAGTTTTTCCAGTCGCGGTTCTGGATGATCATCGCGATGGGGGCGCCGATGGTCTTCGAGTGGCGAACACCAGAGACGACGTGTGCGGTATCAGTTTCGATTTTCATGCGCCCGCCTCGGCCGAAGCCTTGTTGGCGACGCCAGAGTTCGCGGTTCACACGTTCGAGGGAGATCGGGACTCCGGAGGGTAAACCGGTTAGAGTCGCCACGAGGCATTCGCCGTGGGACTCGCCGGCGGTTTCAAAGCGCAGCATGTACTCTCTTATCGTATCGTTCTATTTCGAACGGATTCAACCCGCATTGCAAGCCGAGCCGGTTGAGGGCTGGTATGCGCCAATTCTATTAGGCGGGTTCTTGTCATGGAAGTCATTCGCGCCATTTCGGCGAGTAGTGATAGCGCTCGGTCTCACCCTTGAGTTTACCGCCGGAGATGGGGACGATGTTGGCGCAGCCGTTTTACCGGCTTACGACGTTGGGCTTCGTGCTGGCTTCCATTGGCTTTTTGGCGTTGATGCGCGGCGGATGGGTGAGTAAGGAGATGCTGCTGGATGCGCGCACTGTTTTCCGGGTGGTCGTCGCCTTTGCGATTGTGACCTTCGAGACGGGGATGCCGATTGGAGCAGATCACCCGGTGCGGGGGATTTCGGGTGTTGCCCCGTGGCTCGTGGCTACGGGTATTCTGTTGCCGAATTCGCCATTGAAAGCGGGGGCGGCAGCCTTGGGTAGCGTATTGGCGTGGCCGCTGGCGTTTGGAGATCCACGGGTTTCCCGGCCTCCTCGCTGTTTGGTCTGGGTAAGGCCGGATAGAGCGGAGCGGCAGCGTTCGACGTTTTGAGTTGCGGGGGCGGCTGGATTCGAGGGAACTCGGAGTGTGCGGTGTTCCTGTTCGGGTTTGAACAGGGAAGCGGCAGCATCGCCGTCCGCGGCGGTTGGAATGTGGAAATCGGACCTTTGGGCGATTTCCAAGGGCGGTGGGACGAGAGTGAAAACCTGGTTTTGGTTTCCCTCGCTTTCCACGGCCCGTCATTTCCACGGCCGACCTCCGGACCAAGTACGCTTACTCGCCCCTCGCTGGCGAATTTTGACCGGCGATTCTACCCACGGCAAACAGCGAAGAACCTGAAGGCCTCCTCGCTGTTTGGTGTGGGT